>NZ_JBFTZL010000218.1:0-5408 GCF_056406825.1 Arthrobacter sp. P1_A5
AACCCGGCCATCAGCCAGATCGCGCAGACCGTCTTCGGTGAGGGCTCCATCCCGTTCTATATCGTGGTGGCCGCCACCGGCGTCATCCTGGTGTTCGCCTCCAACACGGCGTTCAACGGTTTTCCGGTGCTCGGCTCGATCCTGGCGCAGGACGGCTACCTGCCGCGCCAGCTGCGCACCCGTGGCGACCGGCTGGCCTTCAGCAACGGCGTCCTGGCCCTGGCGGCCGGCGCCCTGGTGCTCATCATCGCCTTCAACGCCGACGTCACAAAGCTCATCCAGCTCTACATCGTGGGCGTCTTCATCTCCTTCACGATGAGCCAGCTGGGCATGATCCGGCACTGGGGCCGGGAGCTGAAGCTTTCCAAGGAACCTGCCGTGCGGTTGCGCATCATCAAGTCCCGGACCATCAACACGGTGGGCTTCTGCATGACCGCCCTGGTGCTGGTGATCGTCCTGATCACCAAGTTCTCGCAGGGCGCCTGGATCGCGCTGCTGGCCATGTTCGTGCTGTTCCTGATCATGTGGAGCATCCGGGCGCACTATGACAACGTGGCCAAGGAACTCGCCGTCGACGAGGACTCCTCGCCGCGCGCCCTACCCACCCGGGTGCACGCGGTGCTGCTCGTCTCGCACGTGCGCAAGCCGGTTCTGCGCGCCCTCGCCTACGCCCGGGCCTCCCGCCCGTCGCGGCTGGACGCCATTACCGTGGACATCAGCTCCGAGGAAACCGAGGCGACAGTTGCGGACTGGGAGAAGCTCGAAATCCCGGTACCCCTAACCGTGCTGGCCAGCCCGTTCCGCGAAACGGTGACCCCGATCATGGACTACATCAAGAACATGCGCCGCGATTCGCCGCGCGACCTGATCGTGGTCTACATCCCGGAGTACGTCGTGGGCAAATGGTGGGAGCAACTCGTCCACAACCAGACCGCGCTGCGCATCAAAACCCGGCTGCACTTCGAGCCCGGGGTCATGGTGTGTAGCGTGCCGTGGCAGCTGAAATCGTCCGAAGAAGCCAAGAACCTGCAGGATATCCAATGACCCACGACACCCGGACGCACGCCCATACCGATACCCGCACCGAACTGACGCTCGACGTCGGACCCGTCGCCCACGGCGGGCACTGCGTTGCCCGGCACGAGGGACGCGTCATCTTCGTCCGGCACGGGATTCCCGGCGAAAAGGTCCGTGTCCGGCTCACTGACGACGGCCCGGCCGCGAAATTCTGGCGCGCCGATGTGGTGGAGGTACTGGAGCCCTCCCCGGACCGGGTGCCGCACTTCTGGGACCTCGCCGATTCCGCGCGCTCCTGGTCGCACCGGCACCCGCCCGTCGGCGGCGCCGAACTCGGCCACATCTCCCTGGCGCGCCAGCGCAGCCTCAAAGCCGAGGTCCTGGCMGAACAGCTCAAGCGGCTGGCCGGCGTCGAATTTGCGCCGGCGGGGCAGCTCACAGTCGAAGCCGTCGGCACGGCCGCGGGGGAGCCGGCCGCTTGCGCGCCGGAGGACGCCGGCAGTGCGGGGGAGCCGGCCGCGTCCGGCCTGGGCTGGCGGACGCGTGCCGGCTTCGCCGTGACGGCGGCCGGCAAGCTCGGCATGCACGCCCACCGCTCCGATGCCATCCTGCCCGTGCGCGAGATGCCGCTGGCCGTGGACAGGATCAACGCGCTCCGGCTCTGGGACATCGACCTGCAGGGCATCGACCGGGTCGAGGTCGCCGCCCCGGCGAACGGCTCCCGGCCGCTGGTGCTGCTAGTGCCAGCCCCGGGAACCCGGTCCAAGCGGCTCAGCGGCATCCTGGCCCAGCTGCCCGACGACGTCTCGGTCGCCAGCCTGGACCCGGCCACCGGCGAGGTGCTGCAGTTGCGCGGCCGCACCTACGTCCAGGAGTCCGCCGCGGGCCACGAGTACCGGGTTACCGGCGACGGCTTCTGGCAGATCCACCGGGATGCCCCAGAGACACTCGTCGGCGCCGTCACCGGCTTCCTGCACGACGGCGGCTACCTCGCGCCGGGCTCGGTGGTGGCGGACCTGTACGCCGGGGCCGGGCTGTTCACGGCACCGCTGGCCGATGCCGTGGGCGTGACCGGATCCGTGCTCTCGGTCGAGGGAGCACCCGGAACCAGCCGCGATGCACGCAAGAACCTGCACGACGCCGCCCAGGTCGAGATCGTCCAGGGCCGTGTGGAGCGCGTGCTGCGGCAGAAACCCCGCAACTTCGACGCCCTGATCCTGGACCCGCCACGCGCAGGTGCCGGCAAGGCGGTAGTCAAACAGTTGATGGACGCCGGTCCCCGGGCCGTCGCCTACGTCTCCTGCGACCCGGCCTCATTCGCCCGCGACCTGGGCTATTTCCGGCAGGGCGGCTGGGGCCTGGCCGGGCTGCGTGCCTTCGACCTGTACCCGCATACCCACCACATGGAGACTGTGGCGTTGCTGACTCCTCAACCGTGATGCCACTAGGATGGGCGTAGTAGTCCGTCGTCGCGCTCCATCATCAGTGGTTAATTGAGTACTGGCGTTGAATTAACCACCTGCGTTGATTTAGCGGCCGTTCCCTGCGTTCTTACCTGCATTGCGTACCATGATGTACCGATGCCTGTATTAGTTAGGCCGACCTAACTAGCAAGGGTCCAGTAGCGCGACAAAGATGAAACTGTTGCGAGAGGAGTCCTGCGATGAGCATTGTGGACAGCTTCGGTTCAAAAGGCAAACTTAATGTAGCCGGAACCGAATATGAAATTTTCCGGTTGAACTCCGTCGAAGGTGCAGAAAACCTTCCGTTCAGCCTCAAGGTATTGCTTGAAAACCTGTTGAGGACCGAGGACGGTGCCAACATCACGGCCGACCACGTCCGTGCGCTGGCAGGCTGGGATCCCAGCGCCGAGCCCGACACCGAGATCCAGTTCACGCCGGCGCGCGTGATCATGCAGGACTTCACCGGCGTGCCGTGCGTCGTTGACCTCGCCACCATGCGTGAGGCCGTCAAGGAGCTCGGCGGAGACCCGAAGCGGGTCAACCCGCTGGCACCGGCCGAAATGGTCATTGACCACTCGGTCCAGATTGACGCCTTCGGCAACTCCGGCGCACTGGAGCGCAATATGGAGATCGAATACCAGCGCAACGGGGAGCGTTACCAGTTCCTGCGCTGGGGCCAGACTGCATTTGACGACTTCAAGGTCGTCCCGCCGGGCACCGGCATTGTGCACCAGGTCAACATCGAGTACCTGGCCCGCACCGTTATGACCCGTGAAGTCGACGGCGTTGTCCGCGCCTACCCGGACACCTGCGTCGGCACCGACTCGCACACCACCATGGTCAACGGCCTGGGCGTGCTGGGCTGGGGCGTTGGCGGCATCGAGGCCGAGGCTGCCATGCTTGGCCAGCCCGTGTCCATGCTCATCCCGCGCGTCGTGGGCTTCAAGCTCACCGGCTCCATCCCGGCCGGCGCCACCGCCACCGACGTCGTCCTGACCATCACCGAGCAGCTGCGCAAGCACGGTGTGGTCGGCAAGTTCGTCGAGTTCTACGGTGAAGGCGTCGCGGCTGTGCCGCTGGCCAACCGTGCAACGATCGGCAACATGAGCCCTGAGTTCGGCTCCACCGCCGCGATGTTCCCGATCGACGACGTCACCCTCGACTACCTGCGCCTCACCGGCCGGTCCGACGAGAACGTCGCGCTCGTGGAGTCGTACGCGAAGGAACAGGGCCTCTGGCACGACCCCTCCCGCGAGATCAAGTTCTCCGAGTACCTCGAACTGGACCTGTCCACGGTTGTTCCGTCGATCTCCGGCCCGAAGCGCCCGCAGGACCGCATCATCCTCACGGAATCCAAGGCCCAGTTCCGCGAGGACCTGCGCAACTACGTGAAGGAAGACCTGGCCGACGGAAGCCTGGACGAAGCGATCGACGAAAGCTTCCCGGCTTCGGACTCGCCCTCATTCACCGCCTCTTCGTCGCACCCGAGCGACGTGGCCCCGCACGCGCACGGCCCGAAGTCCAACGGCCGCCCGTCCAACAAGGTCAGCGTCAAGACCGCGGACGGACGCGAGTTCGAGCTCGACCACGGCGCGGTCTCGATCGCCTCGATCACCTCCTGCACCAACACGTCCAACCCGTCCGTGATGCTGGCCGCCGCACTGCTGGCCCGCAACGCCGTCGACAAGGGCCTGACGTCCAAGCCGTGGGTCAAGACCTCCGTGGCTCCCGGTTCCAAGGTGGTCACCGACTACTACAACAAGTCGGGCCTGACCCCGTACCTGGAGAAGCTCGGCTTCTACATCGTGGGCTATGGCTGCGCCACCTGCATCGGCAACTCCGGTCCGCTCGACGCCGAGATCTCCGAGGCCATCCAGGCCAACGACCTCTCCGTCACCGCGGTGCTCTCCGGCAACCGTAACTTCGAAGGCCGGATCAACCCGGACGTGAAGATGAACTACCTGGCCTCCCCGCCGCTGGTCATCGCCTACGCCCTGGCCGGTTCCATGGACTTCGACTTCGACAACGACGCCCTGGGCCAGGACGAGGCCGGCAACGACGTCTTCCTGAAGGACATCTGGCCGAACCCGGTCGAGGTCCAGCAGGTCATCGATTCCTCGATCGACAAGGAAATGTTCGCCCGCGGCTACGAAGGCGTCTTTGAGGGCGACGATCGCTGGAAGGCGCTCGACACCCCCGCCGGCGACACCTTCGCCTGGGACGAGAAGTCCACGTACGTCCGCAAGCCCCCGTACTTCGAGGGCATGAAGGCCCAGCCGGAGCCGGTCCAGGACATCACCGGTGCGCGCGTGCTGCTCAAGCTGGGCGACTCCGTCACCACGGACCACATCTCCCCGGCCGGTTCCTTCAAGTCGGACACCCCGGCCGGCCAGTACCTGCTGGCCAACGGTGTGGAGCGCAAGGACTTCAACTCCTACGGCTCACGCCGTGGCAACCACGAGGTCATGATCCGCGGCACGTTCGCGAACATCCGCATCAAGAACCAGCTCCTGGACGGCGTGGAGGGCGGCTTCACCCGCGACTTCACCCAGGCCGACGGCCCGCAGGCCTACGTCTACGACGCCGCGCAGAACTACCAGGCAGCCGGCACCGCGCTGGTGGTCCTGGCCGGCAAGGAGTACGGCTCGGGTTCGTCCCGTGACTGGGCCGCCAAGGGCACTGCCCTGCTGGGCGTCAAGGCTGTCGTTGCCGAGAGCTACGAGCGCATCCACCGCTCCAACCTGATCGGCATGGGTGTCCTCCCGCTGCAGTACCCGGCCGGCCAGAACGCCGCCAGCCTGGGCCTGACCGGTACGGAAACCTACGCAGTTGAGGGCGTCACCGCCCTGAACGACGGCACCACGCCGAAGACCCTCAAGGTCACGGCCACCGCCGAAGACGGTTCCGTCACGTCCTTCGACGCCGTGC
>NZ_JBFTZL010000219.1:0-5404 GCF_056406825.1 Arthrobacter sp. P1_A5
GATCACACTCGACCTGTTCTTCATCATGCTCGGCGGCGGCGCCCTCGCCGGGCTGGTGGCGGACTTCGCCGGCGCCGATCCGTGGCTGCAGATTATCGCCTTCTGCGTGGTGTCCCTGCTCATGATCGGCTTCGTCCGGCCGGTGGCCCTCAAGCATCTCCACCGGGGACCGGCGGATCAGCGCACCAACATTGAACGCCTCATCGGCGAATCCGCCGTCGTCATGGAGGCTGTGAGCGAAAACGGCGGGCTCGTCAAGATTGGCGGGGACGTCTGGAGTGCGCGGTCCGAATCGGGAGTGCTGGCGCCCGGACAGCAGGCTGTGGTCAGTGCCATCGAAGGGGCCACCGCGATCGTGGCCCCGCAACCGGAATCCGCCGTCCAATAAGGGGCGCTGTCCGGCGGGCACTGCTGTCCGCCGGTGCGGCGCTGCCGGCGCGAGACTAAAACAAAACAACTGGGGAATAGGTGATGTATGAATATCGCAGTCGCAATTGTGCTGCTGGTACTAATTGTGTTTGTAATTATTGTGCTGGTCCGGTCAGTCCGGATCATTCCACAGGCCCGTGCCGGCGTCGTTGAACGGCTGGGTAAATACCAACGCACCCTGAATCCCGGACTTACCCTGCTGATCCCGTTTGTGGACCGCTTGCTGCCATTGCTCGACCTGCGGGAGCAGGTGGTGTCCTTCCCGCCGCAGCCGGTCATCACCGAGGACAACCTGGTGGTCTCGATCGACACCGTGGTCTATTTCCAGGTCACGGACGCCCGGGCCGCCACCTACGAGATCGCCAACTACATCCAGGCAGTGGAACAGCTGACCACCACCACCCTGCGCAACGTGGTTGGCGGCCTCAACCTGGAGGAAGCGCTCACCTCGCGCGACCAGATCAATGGCCAGCTCCGCGGCGTCCTGGACGAGGCGACCGGTCGCTGGGGCATCCGTGTCTCCCGGGTCGAGCTCAAGGCGATCGATCCGCCCCACTCGATCCAGGACTCGATGGAAAAGCAGATGCGGGCCGAACGTGACCGCCGCGCCGCCATCCTGACGGCCGAGGGCACCAAGCAGTCCGCGATCCTCACCGCCGAAGGCCAGCGCCAGTCCTCCATCCTGAAGGCCGAAGGCGACGCGAAGGCGGCCATCCTGCGGGCCGACGGCGAGGCCCAGGCCATCCAGAAGGTCTTCGACGCGATCCACAAGGGCAACCCGGACCAGAAACTGCTGGCTTACCAGTACCTCCAGACCCTCCCGAAGATTGCCGAGGGATCCTCAAACAAGCTGTGGATCATTCCCAGCGAGGTTGGCGAGGCGCTCAAAGGGATCGGCAGCGTACTGGGTGCAGGCGCGGTGCAGGAGCAGACGGCCTCAACGCCGGACGTGGCTCCGTACTCACCGCCCGCCGCAGCCGACGGCCAAGGGAACCGGCCCTGAGCCTGCTCCCGCACTGGATCGGTCGGATCGGATAGCTCCGTCCTGGCCCCCGCGGACCGGCCATTTCGGCCGGCTGCGGGGGCCAGCCGGATTAAGCCCGGACCGGTCGGGTACAGGATACGCAGTTCATGCCGCGGGGCTACTCGCTTTACCGCGCCCGCACCACTCCCGTATACTTGAATATTTGTCCGGTCAGTTCAGCCGTCCGGAACAAAAACGCTCCGCACAGCGTTGATTCCAATGACGTTCCAAAGAGTTTTGTCCACTGGTGACTGTCATCTGGCCGGGCCACACCGGGCCAGTTACGGTACAGCGCGGTGCAACCAGAAGTCCGGCGCCTGACGGTCCCCGGACAACGCAGGGCTTGACCCTGCGAACCGAATAGAGGGAGAAAAGATGAGCGATCGCAGCCTGCGGGGTATGCGCCTTGGCGCACAGAGCATGGAGACCGAATCCGGCGTCGAACCGGCTCCGCGCCAGCGGGTTGAATACCGTTGCGAGGATGGCGAGCAGGTGTTCGTGACATTCTCCTCGGAAGCCGAAATCCCCCCGGTCTGGGTTTCGAAGACGGGCAAGGAGGCGTTGCTTGTGGATGGCGAACGCCCCGTCAACAGCAACGAGAAGGCAGTGCGCACGCACTGGGACATGCTGCTGGAGCGCCGCTCGCTTCCCGAACTTGAGCAGATCCTCGAAGATCGCCTCACCATCCTGCGCGAACGCCGCGGCGAACGCCGCTCGGCCTAGTCCCCAGCGCACCGGCTACGGCAAGGGCCGGGCCCGCATCATTCGATGCGGGCCCGGCCCTTTTCCTGTTCCTGCGCCTCCATGCTCTGCGGCTCCTCTGCGCCTCCTGCGGCTGCATCGCCTGGATGCGCACAGGAGCCGGGATACTGCGTCAGCCGGGGGTGAGGACGCAGAACTCGTTGCCCTCCGAGTCGGCGAGGCAGACCCAGGGCACATCGCCTTGGCCGACGTCGGCGTCAGTGGCGCCCAGAGTCCGCAGCCGGGCCACCTCCGCCGCCTGATCATCACCCGGGTACGGCATCAGGTCGAGATGGACACGGCCCCACACGGCAGGCACGCCGGGCGTACGAAGGAACTCAAGGTACGGCCCGACACCCTTGGCCGAACGCAGCCTCGCGTGATCGTCGTCCACCTCGTGCAGGGTCCAGTCCGTCGCCCCGGCCCAGAACCCGGCCATGGCCCGTGGGTCTGCACAGCTGACCACCACCGCGGCGATCGGCCCGGTGTCCTGGTAGATCGGGCGGGGCTCCAGCACGCGGAACAGGTTGCCCTCCGGGTCGGCCAGAACCGTCCACGGCTCAGCACCCTGGCCGACGTCGGCGGGCGTCGCGCCGAGCCCCAAGAGATGCGCCACCAGCTCCGCCTGGTGGGCCGCAGAGGTGGTGGCGAGATCGAGGCGCGCCCGGTACCCCACCGTCTCGGGGTCCGGGACGCTGACGACATCGACGCAGACGGCGGCGGGGTCCGGCCAGACGAAACCCAGGGGTTCAACATTGGTCACACCGGGTCCCTCGCTGGACACACCCCAGCCGAGTGCCTCCGCCCAAAACCGGCCGAGCGTTGAGTCATCCCGAGCCTTGAAATTCACCTGAACAAGTCGCAGCGCCATACCGCCCGACCCTATACCCCGGTGATGGCCGGACCGGGAGACACGCCTTAGGCGTCCTGCCTGCTGTCCTGCTTGCCCCGGAGCTTGTTCCAGCGGGCCGTGAGTCCCCATTTGGTGACGTTGATCATGGCTTCGACGACGATGTTGCCGCTCATCTTCGAAGCGCCGAGCTCGCGCTCCACGAAGGTAATGGGCCGTTCCACGATGGTCAGGCCGAGCTTGGCCACGCGCCAGGCAAGATCCACCTGGAAGCCATAGCCTACCGAGTCGACCGCATCCAGGTTCAGCTTCTCCAGCGTGGTCCGCCGGAAGGCGCGGAAGCCGCCAGTGACGTCCTTGATCCTTACTCCGAGCATGATCCGCGCGTACGTGCTGCCGACGCGGCTGATGGCCTGGCGGTAGAGCGGCCAGTTGACCACACGGCCGCCGGGAACCCAGCGGGAGCCCATGGCGAGGTCCGCGCCCTGCTCCACGGCCTCGATCAGCTGCGGCAGCTGCTCGGGCTGGTGCGAGCCGTCAGCGTCCATCTCCACCAGGATGTCGTAGCCGGCGTCCAGGCCCCACTTGAAGCCCGCGATGTACGCCGCTCCCAGGCCGGCCTTTCCGGCGCGGTGCAGGACGTGGACCTGTCCGTCTTCTGCGGCCATGCGGTCCGCCAGCTGCCCCGTGCCGTCAGGGCTGTTGTCGTCGACAACCAGCACGTCGGAGGCGGGCACGGCTGTGCGCAGGCGACCGAGGGTCTTGGGCAACGATTCCAGCTCGTTATAGGTCGGGATGATGGTGAGGACACGCACAGCGAGGCCTTTCCTTGAAGGGAGCGGTCGGTGCGCCGAAAGTCAATGGTTCCGGATATTCAGGCGCAACTTCCCATTATAGGGAGTTGCGCGCCCGTGGGGCGCCCGCGAGGCGGCCGTGCGGCCGCCCGGGCAGGTCCACCCGCTTCGGGCCAGTTCCGGCAGGCCACGAATTGCGGCGCCGGAACCGTTTTCTGCTGCGAAGTAGACCCGCCCCCTGGGGGTGCCCGTGGTCATGACCAAGTGAAGCTCCCGCGGGTGCGGCAACCTGGGAAGGACCGGGGACTGCCGGAGTCTGCGCGGTACGCAACCCTCCGTTGCCCCTCAATGCTACGGGGGCGGGCCGATCTGTCAACCGAGCCGTGACCTGCCGTTTCGTCTGTCGGCGCATTTCAGGGCGGGGTCGCGGGTGGAAATGTTTCCGCTCCGTCCGCTGGATGACGGGCCGGATCAGGCGCCAGGTGTTCAGGCGTGGAGGGCGCCGCTGGCATAGAGTTCCTGGCCGTCCCGTACCGTCAGGAGGCAGGCCGGATCGCTGCCGGTGTCGAGCGCCGGCAGCAGCGGGGTACGGGCGCGCGGGTCGGTGCTCCACGACTGCACGCGCCCGTCGGCCACCTGGACCATGAGCTCCTCGACCCCCCAGACCGCAAAGCTGGCCGGAGCGCCCGGCACCAGTTGCCCGGCCATGGGGTTGGGGTAGCGGGCTGCCCGCCAGCCGGCCCGCGTGTGGCCGAGGAACGCGGCGCGGGCGGAGATCTGTTCGGCGGGATTGGTGTGCTGCAGGCACGCGCGCACGCTGGACCACGGCCGGAGCGGCGTCACCGGACTGTCGCTGCCGAAGCAGATCGGCACACCGGCCGCGTAGAGGCTGCCAAAGGCATTCATTCCCAGCCGGCGGGAGCCGAGCCGCTGCTGGTACAGTCGGTCCCCGCCACCCCACAGGGCGTCGAAGACCGGCTGCGCGCTGACGCTGACCGAATAGCGGGCCAGCCGGCTGATGGCCGCGGCATCCGCGAGTTCGACGTGCTCGAACCGGTGCCCCGCGGCACGGACGCGCTGCTCCCCCACCTCAGCCGCGGCGAGGTCGAGGGCGTCGAGGGCCGCGTCCAGGCCGGCGTCGCCGATCACGTGGAAACCCGCCTGGATCCCCAGGAGGGAGCACGCCGCGAGGTGGGCGGCTGCCTCGGCCACGGAGAGGTACAGGCTGCCGCGCTCTCCGGGCGCGTCGGTGTAGTCCGCACGCAGGGCGGCAGTCCGTGAGCCGATCGAGCCGTCGATGTTCAGGTCGCCGGCCAGGCCCAGCACGGGCAGGCCCAATTCGTCCAGGATGGACTGGGCATGTTCGGCGGATCCGGCGAGCTCGCCCCAGTACGGCAGGATCTCCGGCACTGCCACGCCGTCCACCCCGTTCGGTCCGCCGCCGGAGGGGCTGTTCCAGGCCACCGCGAGCCGCAGGTCCTCGATGCTTCCGATATGCGGCGCGGCCATCTCGGCGAGGGCCACGTAGCCGTTGGCCGCTGCCTCGGCGAGGGCGCGCTGCTGGTA
>NZ_JBFTZL010000220.1:0-8830 GCF_056406825.1 Arthrobacter sp. P1_A5
CTCCAAAACGGGGTCGGCGCCCGGGAGCAGCTGAAGGTACGTGGTCTCCCAGGCGTCGGCGGCACAACCGGCGTCGAGCATGATCTCCAGATATTCCGCTGCCTCCCCCACCACGTCGTCGTGGCGGAGCACCCCGGCGAGCCGCCCCGCCCAGGCCGGGGAATCGGCCAGCTCCCGCATCAGGGTGTGCGACGGGGCGTTGAAGTTCCCCGGCACCTGCAGCGCGAACCAGGCGCCCGGTTTGAGGGCATCGAGCCATAGGGGCAGGAGCTTTCGGTGGCCGGGCACCCACTGCAGGGCCGCGTTGGTGACGACGACGTCCGTGTCCCCGGACGGCAGCCAGTGCTCAATGTCGGCCAGCTCGTAGGAAAGATTGGCCGCCGCGGCTGCGTGGTCCTTGGAAGTGGCCAGCATTTCCGGCGACGAATCCAGACCCACCACCTGTGCGCCCGGCCAGCGGTCCGCGAGCGTCGCGGTCAGGTTGCCGGGACCGCAGCCGAGGTCCACCACGTGCCGCGGGGCTTCGGCGTGAATCCGACCGGTCAGATCAAAAAATGGCCTGTCCCGGTAGTCCCCGAACTGCACATATTTCTCCGGATCCCACTTCATGGCTGCCTCCAGTTCCCGGCACATTGTCCTAACCGAAGCCTAGTCCCGGCCCGTGGGCCAGCCAAGGAAGCCGCCTGCGCTGCGGGCGGCTCACGGCGCGCGCCTGCACTGCGTGCGGTGCCGCGGCTACCACACGGGCACTAAGCTGGACAGCAATGAAACTCGTTGATCAGCTCCCCGCCCCGGCCGCCCGTATCCCCGGCAGGACGGGCCTGGACCCGGACGAGCTCTACACCCGGTTTGTCGAGTGGACCGAGACCCGCGGCCTTGCCCTGTACACGGCCCAGGACGAGGCGATCATGGAGCTGGCCGCCGGCTCAAACGTCATCCTGGCCACCCCGACCGGGTCCGGGAAATCCCTGGTGGCCATCGCCGCGCACTTCCAGGCCATGGCCCGCGGGCAGCGGAGCTACTACACCGCCCCGATCAAGGCCCTCGTCTCGGAAAAGTTCTTCGCCCTCTGTGAGATCTTCGGCGCCGACAACGTTGGCATGATCACCGGCGACTCCGGCGTGAACCAGGACGCCCCGATCATCTGCTGCACGGCCGAGATCCTGGCCAACATCGCCCTGCGTGAAGGTTCTGCGGCGCAGCTCGGTGCCGTGATCATGGACGAGTTCCACTTCTACGCGGACCCGCAGCGCGGCTGGGCGTGGCAGGTGCCGCTGCTTGAACTGCCCCAGGCGCAGTTCCTGCTGATGTCGGCGACGCTCGGCGATGTCAGCCGGTTCGAGGACGGCCTCAGCGACCTGACCGGCCGCACGACGACGACCGTCAGTTCCGCGGAACGCCCCATCCCGCTGCACTACTACTACGAACAGACCCCGGTGCACGAGACCCTTGAGGAGCTGCTCGCCACCAAGCAGGTCCCGGTCTACGTGGTCCACTTCAGCCAGGTCGAGGCGATCGACCGGGCCCAGAACCTGATGAGCATCAACGTCTGCACCCGCGAGGAAAAAGACAAGATTGCCGAGCTCATTGCCGGGTTCCGCTTCGCAGCAGGCTTCGGCAAGACCCTCAACCGCCTGGTCCGGCACGGGATCGGCGTTCACCACGCCGGCATGCTGCCGAAGTACCGCCGGCTGGTCGAACAGCTTGCCCAGGCCGGCCTGCTGAAGGTCATCTGCGGCACGGATACGCTCGGGGTGGGCATCAACGTGCCCATCCGCACTGTGCTGCTCACAGCCCTGAGCAAATACGACGGCGTCCGCACCCGGCTGCTGAACTCCCGTGAGTTCCACCAGATCGCCGGCCGCGCCGGCCGCGCCGGCTATGACACCGCCGGAACCGTGGTGGTCCAGGCCCCGGAGCACGTGACGGAAAACGTGAAGGCGATGGCCAAAGCCACGGCCAAGTTCGGCGACGACCAGAAGAAGCTGCGCCAGGTGGTCAAGAAGAAGCCCCCGGAAGGCTTCGTGTCCTGGGGCGAACCGACGTACAAGCGGCTGGTCGAGTCCGTTCCCGATCCGCTGACCTCGAGTTTCACCGTGACGCATGCGATGCTGATGAACCTGATGGAACGCCCCGGCGACCCGTTCCAGGCCGCCCGCCGCCTGCTCACCGAAAACCACGAGACCCGTCCGGCCCAGCTGCGGCTCATGAAGAAGGCCCTGGGAATCTACCGCGAGCTGCTCGCGGCCGGCGTCGTGGAGCGGATCCCGGCCGCGGAGCAGGGTGCCGACGGCCGCACGGTCCGGCTCACGGTCCATCTGCAGGCAAACTTTGCCCTCAACCAGCCGCTGTCCCCGTTCGCGCTGGCGGCGCTGGAGCTGCTGGACCCGGAGTCGCCGTCGTACGCCCTGGACGTGGTGTCGGTGATCGAGGCCACCCTGGAGAAGCCGCGGCAGATCCTCTCGGCACAGCAGAAGAAGGCGCGCGGCGAGGCGATCGCGGCGATGAAGGCCGACGGCATCGAGTACGACCAGCGGATGGCGATGCTCGAGGAGGTCACCTACCCGCAGCCGCTCGCCGAGATCCTCGGCGAGGCCTTCGACGTCTACCGCAAGGCCGCGCCGTGGATCGGCGACTTCGAGCTCGCGCCCAAGTCCGTGGTCCGGGACATGTACGAGCGCGCCATGAACTTCGGCGAGTTCGTCCAGTTCTACGGCCTCGCCCGCTCGGAGGGGATCGTGCTGCGCTACCTCGCCGACGGTTTCAAGGCGCTCCGCCAGACGGTCCCGCAGGATGCCCTCCGCGAGGACCTGGAGGACCTCATCGCCTGGCTGGGCGAACTGGTCCGGCAGGTGGACTCCAGCCTGCTGGACGAATGGGAAGAGCTCACTTCCGGCGCGGCGCCCACACCGCATGACGCTCCCCCGCCCCCGCCGCCGTCGCTGACCTCCAACATCCGGGCCTTCCGGGTGATGGTGCGCAACGAGATGTTCCGCCGCGTGGAGCTGTTCGCCGATGAGGCCGCCACCGCCCTGGGCGAGCTCGACGCCGGCTCCGGCTGGGACGCCGAGCGCTGGGAAGATGCCCTCGATGACTACTTTGATGAGCACAACGACATCGGCACCGGACCGGATGCCCGCGGTCCCGGGCTGCTGATCATCACCGAGGAACCCGGGGTGTGGAAGGTGCGGCAGATCTTCGATGACCCCGCCCGCAACCACGACTGGGGCATCTCCGCCGACGTGGACCTGGCGGCCTCGGACGAGTCCGGGACCGCCGTCGTCCGCGTCACGGACGTCAACCGGCTCTAAGCGGGACGGCACGKGGCGGGACGGCACGGGGGCGGCCGTCGCCGGCGCCGGTACCCCAGCCTGGGCCATCGCGCCGCGGGTAAACTCGGACAATGAGTGTAATCCGGCCTGCCACGGCGCATGACGTTCCTGCCATCCTGCAGATGATCCACGACCTCGCCCTCTACGAGAAGGAACCGGACGCCGTCCGGAACACCCCCGGGATGCTTACCGAGGTCCTCTTTGGCGAGCATCCCAAGGTCTTCGCCACCATGGCGGAGAACTCCGCGGGCGAGGTCCGCGGCTTCGCCCTCTGGTTCCTGAACTACTCCACGTGGGAGGGCGTCCACGGGATCTACCTCGAGGACCTCTACGTCCGGCCGGAGGCCCGCGGCGAGGGCCACGGCAAGGCACTGCTGCAGCACCTGGCGGCGACCGCCGTTGACCGGGGCTACGCGCGCGTCGAATGGAGTGTCCTGGACTGGAACGAGCCTTCCATCAACTTCTACAAGAAGCTTGGCGCCCTGCCGATGGAGGAATGGTCCACCTTCCGCCTCACCGGAGCGGCGCTGACGGCCTTCGGCGACCGCCCGGAAGTTGCCGGCGCCGGCTCCCCCGCCGGCTCCAGCTCGGGTTCCCGCGAGGCGGCAACCCGTGGCTGATCTCCCAATGACGGGGCTCATGGGAGCCTCCCTGCTGGAGACTGCCTCCAGCGACGGGCGCAAAATTCCGCACAGCGTCCGGGCGCGCCACACCTACCGGGGAATGCGGACCGCGGAACACTACTTCCAGATCCCCCTGGACCACTTCAGCGAGGCGGGGCGCCGCGGCGAAACCATCTCCGTGTTCGCCCGCGAATACGTGTCCACCGAACACAGCGAGGCAGAGGCCGCCGGGCTGCCCTGGCTGCTTTTCCTGCAGGGCGGTCCCGGCGGGCGTGGAAACCGGTTCCCGTCGCTGGGTGGCTGGAGCAAGGCCGCCGCCAAGGACTTCCGGATCCTCATGCTGGACCAGCGCGGCACCGGCCTGTCCTCGCCCGTCGACCGCAACACGCTGCCGCTGCGCGGCACCGACGCGGAGCAGGCTGACTACCTGACGCACTTCCGCGCCGACTCGATCGTCGCCGACGCCGAAGCCATCCGGGCGGCCCTGGACTCGGCCCCGTGGACCATCTACGGCCAGAGCTACGGCGGATTCTGCGCGCTCAGCTACCTGTCCTTCGCCCCCGAGGGGCTGCGCGAGGTCCTCGTGACGGGCGGGCTGGCCCCGCTGGGCGGCTCCGCCGACCGTGTGTACCGGGCCACGTTCCAGCGGGTCGCGGCCCGGAACGCCGAATACTTTGACTGGTATCCCGAGGACCGGGCCATCGTCACCCGGATCGCCCGGCACCTGCGGGAAACGGAGGAGGTCCTGCCCGACGGCGGCCGGCTCACGGTCGAACGGTTCCAGATGGTGGGCTCGTTCCTGGGCGGCAACACCCGGGTGGACGCACTGCACCACCTGCTCGAGGACGCCTTCGTGGCCACACCGGGCGGCGACCGTCTCTCCGACGCCTTCCTGGAGCAGGTCAGGGGCCTCGTGTCCCGGGCCGCGAACCCGTTGTACGCGTTGATGCACGAATCCATTTACGGCCAGGACGGTGCCACCAACTGGGCCGCCTGGCGCGTGCTGGAGGAATTCCCCGAGTTCCGCCCCGACGCCGGCGAACCGCTTCTGACCGGGGAAATGGTGTACCCCTGGTATTTCGAGCAGGACCCGGCCCTRCACCCGCTGCAGGACGTGGCCCGGCTCCTGGCCGAAAAGGACGACTGGGCACCCCTCTACGACCCGGAGCGACTGGCGCTGAACACCGTGCCCGTCGCCGCGGCCGTCTACACCGACGACATCTACGTGGACCGGGAGCTGTCCCTGGAGACGGCGGCCGCGGTCCGGGGCCTGCAGGTCTGGGAAACCGGAGACTTCCACCACGACGGCATCGCGGACGACGGCGAGGCGATCTTCGGGCGCCTGCTGGGGATGGCCCGTTCCGCCCGACGGTGACCCGGCCGCAGCCAGGCACGGGGCCGATGGCGCCCGGCTTAGCAGGTACGGCTTAGACAGGTACGGCGCCTTGAGGTAGATGAGCCGGTTCATGAGGCCGCCGAGCAGGAAGTACAGCTGGCGCAGCCCCATGAGGGCAAAGATGTTGGCGGTGAAGACGATGAAGGCGCTCTGGGTGAGGCCGAAGATGGCCGGAATGGAGTCGACCGCGAAGAGCAGGTCCGTCATGCCGATGGTCACGAAGACGATCAGCATCGGAGTGAACACCTTCTTGCCGTCGACGACGGTGCGGAGCTTGCCGCCGTCGAACTTCTCGGACATCGGCAGGACCCGGCGGATCCGGGCGATCAGCGGGTTTTCCTTGTCTTCCTCGTCCTCGCCCTCGTCCTGGGCCTGCTTCCAGGCGGTCMAGAGCAGGAAGGCGCCGAAGATGTAGAAGACCCAGCTGAACTGCTCGATCACGATCGCGCCGAGCATGATGAAGATGCCGCGGAGGATCAGGGCAATGATGATGCCCACCATGAGCACTTCCTGCTGATACTTTCTCGGTACCGAGAAGCGCGCCATGATGATGATGAAGACGAACAGGTTGTCGATGCTCAGGCTGTATTCGGTCACCCAGCCGGCGATGAACTGGCCGCCGAATTCCGGGCCGGTGAAGGCGAACATGGCGCCGGCGAAGACCAGGGCCAGGGCCACGTAAAACGCGACCCACAGTCCGGCTTCTTTCATGGAGGGCTCATGCGGGCGTTTGAGGACCATCAGCAGGTCGATGGCCAGAATGACGCCGAGGACGACAAACGAGCCGATCTCGAACCACAGGGGAAGCTCGGGCACGGGGGAAATACCTTTCGTAGGGTACAGCTCAGCGGTGTAAGTCTCTCCGACCGCCGCCGCATAACGCTGCCTGGCTGCCCGCTACGCCCGGCGCGGCATCGTAGCCGTGCGTGTTGACGATCGTAGCGTTTGGGATACTCCCCTACGTTTGACCGAGTTTACCCTAGGCGTGCCCCGCGGATTGCATTTGCCGCAGTTCCTTCTTCAATTCCCCCACCTCGWCGCGCAGCCGGGCGGCCAGTTCGAACTGCAGCTCCCCCGCTGCGGCGTGCATCTGTTCGGTCAGCTGTTCGATCAGCCCGACGAGGTCCTCGGCTGGCGCGGCGGCGAGCCCGTCCGCACGGATGAGCGCGGTGCCCTTGCCCTTCCCGCGGTTCTTCCCGGCCGCGGCCAGCAGCTCGCGGGTATCCGCGTCTTCCTTGGCCAGCTGGTCAGTGATGTCCGCGATCTTCTTCCGGAGCGGCTGGGGATCGATCCCGTTCTCCGTGTTGTACGCCACCTGGATGGCGCGGCGGCGGTTGGTCTCGTCGATGGCATGGGCCATCGAGTCGGTGATCCGGTCCGCGTACATGTGCACCTGGCCGGAGACGTTCCGGGCGGCACGCCCGATGGTCTGGATCAGGGACGTCGAGGAGCGCAGGAAGCCTTCCTTGTCCGCGTCCAGGATGCTGACCAGCGACACCTCCGGGAGGTCCAGGCCTTCACGGAGCAGGTTGATGCCGACGAGGACGTCGAAGACACCCATCCGCAGTTCGCGCAGGAGTTCCACGCGGCGGAGGGTGTCGACGTCGGAGTGCAGGTATTCCACCTTCACGCCATGGCCCAGCAGGTAGTCCGTCAGGTCCTCGGCCATCCGCTTGGTCAGGGTGGTGACCAGGACCCGTTCGTTCTTCGCGGTGCGGGTCCGGATTTCGCCCAGCAGGTCATCGATCTGCCCCTTCGTGGGCTTGACGACAACCTCGGGGTCGATCAGGCCGGTGGGGCGGATGATCTGCTGGACGAAGCCGTCGGACTTGCCGAGCTCGTACTTGCCCGGCGTCGCGGAGAGGTAGACCGTCTGGCCCACGCGGTCCTGGAACTCGTCCCATTTGAGCGGGCGGTTGTCCATCGCCGAGGGCAGCCGGAAGCCGTGGTCCACGAGGTTCCGTTTGCGGGACATGTCGCCCTCATACATGGCGCCGATCTGCGGCACGGTGACGTGGGACTCATCGATCACCAGGAGGAAGTCATCCGGGAAGTAGTCGATCAGGCAGTGCGGCGCGGTCCCGCGGGCCCGGCCGTCGATGTGCGAGGAATAGTTCTCGATGCCATTGCAGAACCCCATCTGCTGCATCATTTCCAGGTCATAGGTGGTGCGCATCCGGAGCCGTTGGGCCTCGACCAGCTTGTTCTGGCTTTCCAGCACGGCGAGGCGCTCGGCCAGTTCGTCTTCGATCCGCTTGATCGCCCGGCCCATCCGTTCCGGACCGGCGACGTAGTGCGAGGCGGGGAAGACGTACATTTCGTTCTCGTCCCGGAGCACCTCGCCGGTCAGCGGGTGCAGGGTCTGGATATTTTCGATCTCGTCACCGAAAAACTCGATCCGGATCGCCAGTTCCTCGTACATCGGGATGATTTCCACGGTGTCCCCGCGGACCCGGAACGTGCCGCGGTGGAAGTCCATGTCGTTGCGGGTGTACTGCATGGAGACGAACTTCCGGAGCAGGTCGTCACGGTTCATCTCAGCCCCCTTGCGGAGGGTCACCATCCCGGCGATGTATTCTTCCGGGGTGCCGAGGCCGTAGATGCAGGAGACGGTGGCAACCACGATCACGTCGCGGCGGGTCAGCAGCGCGTTGGTCGCGGAGTGGCGGAGCCGTTCGACTTCCTCGTTGACGGAGGAGTCCTTCTCGATGAAGGTGTCCGTCTGGGCGACGTAGGCCTCCGGCTGGTAGTAGTCGTAGTAGKACACGAAGTATTCCACCGCGTTGTTCGGCAGCAGTTCACGGAATTCGTTGGCCAGCTGCGCGGCGAGGGTCTTGTTCTGCACCATCACCAGGGTGGGGCGCTGGACCTGCTCGATCAGCCAGGCTGTGGTCGCGCTCTTACCGGTACCGGTGGCGCCGAGCAGCACGACGTCTTTTTCACCGTTCTTGATGCGCTCGGTCAGTTCGGCGATGGCAGCCGGCTGGTCACCCGCCGGCTGGAACTCGCTGATCACCTCGAAGGGTGCCACGACACGGTTGATTTCCTGGGCAAGACTCATGTACCTAATCTACCGCCGGGCTGTGACAGGATGCCCTGATTCAGCTTTGGGCAGTACCGGGGTCGGCGGCAGGCGCCGTTGCGGTGGCGCCGCCGGCGGTGCTTTCACCGGCGTCGTCTGCTCCGGCGTCGTCCGCGTACGACGGCGGTTGCCATCCCGTGCGCTGCACCCACGCTTCCATCCGGGGCCAGGCATACTCGGTGAACCAGCCCTCCTTGTCGGCCGCGTAGCCGGCGGTGGACTTGTCGACGCCGTGCAGCCCGGCGACCCGTTGCTTTTCGGCGACATAGTCCGCCCGGGCTTCGGGATCGGCGCGCAGCCAGTCACGGAAGCACAGCGCGTACCGCCAGCCCGGCGAGCCGGCCGCGCGGAGGTGGAGATTCACCGGCCGGCCGGGGTCGGCGTTGCCGTGCAGCCT
>NZ_JBFTZL010000221.1:0-5360 GCF_056406825.1 Arthrobacter sp. P1_A5
AGGCCGGCCTGACGCGCGCCGCCGGCGCCCCTGCCGCCACCGGGCTCGCCCACTGGCAGGCGCCCGCCCACCTTCCCGACGGCGTCATCCGCAAGGCGGTCATCCCGGGCACCGTCTCCGGCTTCCAGAGCAGGGACGCCTACGTCTATCTCCCTCCGGCCTACCTGGGTTCCCCCCGGCCCGCGCTGCCGGTGCTGGTCCTCTTTTCCGGCCAGCCGGGAGGTCCTGCCGACTGGCTGACCGGCGGCGCACTCCGGAGCCGGCTCGACCGGTTCGCCGCGGAGCACGCCGGGGTGGCGCCGGTAACGGTGGTGGTCGATCCCAACGGCTCGGCCGCGGGAAACACGCTGTGCATGGACAGCCGGATTGCCCAGGCGGACACCTTCCTGGCGCGGGACGTGCCGGACTGGATCAASCGCACGCTCGACGTCGACCCGGATCCCCGCCAGTGGGCCGCGGGCGGCTTCTCCTTTGGCGGCACGTGCGCCATGCAGATGGTCACGAGGCATCCGGACGTCTACAGCGCCGCGCTGGCCTTCTCCAGCGAGGAGGAGCCTGCCCTCGCGAAGGTGCGGGCCAAGACCATTGAGGCCTCCTTCGGCGCCGACGCCGCGGCCTTCGACCAGCTGACCCCGCTGCGCGTCATGGCGGAACACCGCTTCGACGGCCACGGCGTGTATTTCGCCGCCGGAGACCGCGACCCGCAGTTCACCGGCCACATGGACGCGCTCTCCGAGGCGGCACGCCGGGCCGGGTTCRGCGTCGAAACACACCGGATCGCCAACGCGGGGCACTCCTGGGACGTGGCATCCGGCGGCCTTCCCGGCGGCCTGGACTTCCTGGCCCGACGCTGGGGGATCGAGCCATGAGCCAGGCCAAGACCGGCAGTAACCGGACCGCGGCGGGCCCGGGCCCGGAGATCCCGCCGCTGCAGGGTGTCTGGCGCCAGGGCCTGCGCCGGACGCTGGCGCACTTCCGTGCCGTACCCTTCACGCTGGCGGTCCTTGCGGCCTTCCTCGGTGTCGGGGCCGTCACGGGCAGCTTCCTGTCTGGCCCGCCCGGCGCCCTCTTGCCCGTAGCGTCCGTCAACGCTTCGGGGCTGAAGGCGGGGCACTGGTGGTCCTTGTTCACCTCGCTGTTCTTCGCCACCAACCTGCTGGCCTACCTGACCGCATCACTGATGATCCTCCTGCTGCTGGGACTCGCTGAACGGCATCTGGGGACCCTGCGGACGGCCGTATTCTTCTTTGTAGGCCAGTTCGCTGCGGTGACGGTGTTCCTGCTGGTCACCCAGCTGGCCCGGTACATTGGCGACGGCTGGCTGGGGCTCATGGTCAACGCCCGGCTGATCGGCCCCTACGCCGCCGTCCTGGCCGTGGCCCTGGCCGCCAGCGGCCTGCTTCCCACGCTGTGGCAACGCAGGCTGCGGACCGCCGGCCTGTCCGCGTCCCTGCTGCTGGTGCTCTACGTCGGGCATCCGGAGACAGTGGTTGGGCTCGCCGGTGCCCTTGCCGGCCTGGCCGCGGGCTGGTGGATCCAGGGCGACCGGGGGACCCTGCACCGGCACCGTTCAACCGGACGCGAGACACGCAACCTGCTGGCGCTCACGGTCGCGATCTTCGCGGTGGGGCCGATCCTCACGGCCGCCGTCAGCAGCCCCACCGGGCCCCTGGCCCTGTTGCGCGACGTCGTGCTGAACCCGCTGCCCACACTGGGCCAGCTGGAGGAAAACTGCGGCGGCACGGTGGACGTCAGCTGCCTGGAGGCCGGCCGCGCCGGACTCGCCGGTCCGCTGGGCCTCGCGCTGGCGGTTGTCCCGGTGATCCTGCTGCTGATCTGTGCGGACGGCATGCGGCAGGGGCGCCGCCTGGCCCTGCGGATCGCGATCATCGTCCAGCTCGGCGTGACAGCCCTGGCCGCCGTGTACCTGGCCCTGTTCGCCCGGATTCCGCACTACGCCAGCCAGCCGCACACGGCCGTGATGGGCTCAGGCTTCGTCCGCGTCCTGCCGCTCGTCGCCGTTCCGTTGCTGCTCGTTGTGCTGCTGTGGCTTAACCGCCGGCAGTTCAGGGTGGAGACTGCTCCGCGGGCCAGGCGGACTCTGGGCATCGTGGTCGGGGGCACGTGGCTGGTGCTCGCCGGGGCCTATTCGGTGGCCTGGCTCGCCGCCGGCGGGATCGACCGCGACGGGGGAGTGCTGGGCCTCGCGGCGGAACTCGCCCGGCAGTACCTGCCGCTGCCCATTCCGGGCGCCTACAGCCGGTTGTTCCAGAACCGCAACGCCGTCGAGTCATTTCTGTTCGCCTATGCCGGCATCATCTTCTGGGGGGTGGCCCTGGCGGCGGTCTGGCTGGTGCTGCGGCGGCGGCTGCACGGTACCGGACACAGCACCGACGTCGGCTCCGGGGACCGGGACACGGCCCGTGACCTGATCCGCCAAGGCGGGGACTCACTGTCCTGGATGGCCCTCTGGGAACCGAACAAATACTGGTTTACGCCGGACCGGCGCGGCGGCRTGGCCTATCAGCAGCACGGCAACGTGGCCCTGACGCTGGCGGGCCCGTTCGGATCCGCTGCCCTCCGCGAGGAGACCGCAGCGGGTTTCATGCGCTACTGCGCCGAACACGCCCTGATCCCGTGTTTCTACTCCTGCACCGCCGAACTCTGGCCGATGCTCCGGGCCCGCGGATTCCGCCGCGTGGCCGTGGCCCAGGAAACCAGGCTCGCCGTGCGCGAACTCGAGTTCAAAGGCAAGGAATGGCAAAACGTCCGCACCGCCCTGAACCGTGCCGCGAAGACCGGTGTCCAGGCCGTATGGGGGCGCTACAGCGAATTCCCGGCCCCGCTGCGGACCCAGCTCAGCGAGGTCTCCGAAGAATGGGCGGCGCAAAAGCACGTGCCGGAGATGGGCTTCACGCTCGGCAGCATCGACGAGCTCGACGACGACGAGGTGCTGTGCTGCCTGGCGGTGGACGCCTCCGGACGCGTGCAGGGCGTTACGAGCTGGCTGCCGGTGTACGAGCACGGACAGCTCGTGAGCTGGACCCTGGACTTCATGCGCCGGCGCGGCGACGCGTTCCCTGGTGTCATGGAGTTCCTCATTGCTTCCGCCGTGCTGGAACTCAAGCGCACGGTTGAGGTGATCTCCCTGTCCGGATCGCCGCTGGCGAAGGACCGTGACGGAGACATTGCCGGCGCCAGCGACTCGGGCAGCGACTCCGGCAGCGATTCCGGCGGCAGCGACGCCGGGCCGGAGGGGCTGGCCGGGATCCTGGACGTGGTGGGCAGGGCCCTGGAACCCGTCTACGGCTTCCGCTCGCTGGCGACCTTCAAGTCGCGTTTCAAACCGGACTACCGCACGCTGTACCTCTACTACCAGGATCCGTTGCAATTGCCGGCGATGGGCCGGGCCCTGAGCCGCGCGTACCTTCCCGGGTTGTCCGTCCGGCAAAGTGCCCGGCTGCTGCGCACTTTGGTGCGTTAGGCAGGGCCCTGCGGGTTAGTGCCCGGCGTTAGTGCGGAATTCGGCCGAAGAATGCACCGGGCCAATGCGGACGACCTGAAACACCGCGCCGAAGAATGCACAAAAAAATGATCCCCGGCACTAATGCCGGGGATCATTCCTGGTGCCGGAAATGCCCTAAAGCACTTCCCGGCGGCAGACTAGACCAGCGTTACGCCGGTGGCCTGGGGGCCCTTGGCGCCCTGGCCGATCTCGAACTGAACACGCTGGTTCTCGTCGAGGGTCTTGAAGCCACCGGTCTGGATCTCGGAGTAGTGAACGAAGACATCGCCATCGGAGTCATCCGGGGTGATGAAGCCGAAGCCCTTTTCTGCGTTGAACCACTTGACGGTTCCCTGAGCCATTTGTTTCTCCTCATTGTGGATCTTGAATAAATCCGGCGCACTTCGCACCGGACTTGGTCACTCTGCGAGAAGAACCTTTGGCAACGGAACCGGATTCACGGACCGTGGCGGCAGGAGCTTCACGCTCGCAACATGTCTTGCGAGCATGAAAAACACCTACACAAAGACTCGTATAAGAATTTCATGACACTTGCGTCAGGTCAACGGGCGAACGGAAGAATTGCATAAAAATTGTGCAAAGAACGTCTTAACGCGAATCGCCGCCACAGAAAGCCTGCCGCAGGGTGCTTAAAAGAGCCGGGATTCGCTGTCGTCAACGCCGCGCATGGCGTCGTAGTCCAGGGTCACGCAGTCGATTCCGCGGTCCTTGGCGAGGACCTTGGCCTGCGGCTTGATCTGCTGGGCTGCGAAGATTCCCCGGACAGGGGCCAGCAGCGGGTCCCGGTTCAGCAGTTCCAGGTACCGGGTGAGCTGCTCGACGCCGTCGATGTCCCCCCGGCGCTTGAGCTCAATGGCCACGGTGGCGCCATCCGCGTCCCGGGCAAGGATGTCCACGGGGCCGATCGCGGTGAAGTACTCGCGGCGGATCAGCGAGAACCCGGTGCCCAGCAGTTCGATCTGGGCGGCCAGGAGCCGCTGGAGGTCCGCTTCGACGCCGTCCTTGATCAGGCCGGGGTCCTGGCCCAGTTCGTGGGAGGTATCGTGCAGCTGCTCGTGGATGTTGATGATGAGCCGGTCATCGGTCTTGGCCGACTGGACCGTCCACTGTTCGACGACGCCGACCTCGACGTCGACCTCATCGGGTGTGGAGACCCGCAGGGACGCAGGAGGGCTCATCCAGTTCAGCGGCTTGTAGGACCCGCCGTCGGAATGGACCAGGACCGAACCGTCGGCCTTGACCAGCAGCAKCCTGGTGGCCAGCGGCAGGTGGGCTTTGAGGCGGCCGACGTAATCAACGGAGCAGCGGGCTATGACTAAACGCACCCGGTCAACTCTACCGCCTGCGCGGGCGGCGGCTTGGCGGCCCGGCAACGGGCGGCAGCCGGACTGGGGCAGAATGGAGGCATGCCCCGTTCCAACCGACCCCGCCGCGCCGGTTCTGCGAAGACAGGCTCCGGCAAGGGCACAGCGCCCGGAAAGAGCAAAGCCGCCGGAGCCAAGCACGGACCGGCACCGGAACTTGACCTGGAGCGCGCCCGCTCGGGTTTCGCCCGCCGGGAGAGCGCACCGGACGGCGAATGGATGGTCCGCCCCATCACCGCGGGCCGCGCCGAGAAGACCTACATCTGCCCGGGCTGCTCCACCGCCGTGCTGCCGGGAATCGCCCACCTGGTGGTCTGGTCCGAGGACCATCTCTTTGGCGCCGCCGCGGGTCTCGCCGAGCGGCGCCACTGGCACAGCAACTGCTGGACTTCGCGGAGCTACCGGTATCGCTAAGCTGGTCAGCATGAGCTTTGATCCCGCGTCCTACGTCTTCACCCAGCCCTCTGCTC
>NZ_JBFTZL010000222.1:0-5353 GCF_056406825.1 Arthrobacter sp. P1_A5
CACCGGCGAAGTGGTGGGCTTCGCCGGCGAGCTGCACCCGAAGCTGCTGGCGGCGCACGACATGCCGGCCCGTTCCGTGRCGCTGGAACTGAACGCCGACGTCCTCTTCGAGGCCGCCGCCGACGTGATCGTGGCCCGGCACATCTCGACGTATCCGGTGGCCACGCAGGACGTGGCCCTGGTGGTGGCGCAGGATGTCCCGGCGGGGGAGGTGCTGGCTGCGCTGCGTGAAGGCGCCGGCGAGCTGCTCGAGGACGTCGCGTTGTTCGACGTCTACGCGGGCAAGGGCATCGAGGCAGGCAAGAAGTCGCTGGCGTTCAGCCTGCGCTTCCGCGCCGACGACCGCACCCTGACGGCGGACGAGGCCTCGGAGGCCCGTGAAGGTGCCGTGGCCGCCGCCCACGAACGATTCGGAGCGGTGCAGCGCTGAGGACTGCGCTGCTCACGGCGCAGACGTTTCTGAAAGGGGCGGGTCATGGCATCACACCTTGTTGTGCGTGCCTGCCCGCCCTTTCGCGTTCCCGGCGACCCCCGTGTTCCCAGGGACCTGGGGGCGCCCGTGGACGCGGCACCAGCCCTCTATCCGGAACCGGAGCTGGAATGCGACTCGCGCTCCGTGCTGGACGGGGCCGAACTCGTCCGGGCCCGGGCCATGACCCCGCGGACCCGGGAGGACTTCCTGTACGGGCGGCTCGCGCAGCGCCGGTTCGCCGCCGGCCTGCTCGGCGTTCCGGCGTCGGATCTCACCGCCTGGTACAGCTGCCCACGGTGCGGCACCGGCGCGGACATCTCACACGGCCGGCCCGGCTACCTGCTTCGGGGCCAGGCGGCGCCGCTGCTGCTGAGCCTGTCCCGTGCGGCCGGCTGGACGCTACTGGCCGGGGTCGTGGAGCCGGACCCGGGTGAGCAGCTGGGCATCGACGTCGAGGATCCGGCCCGGGCGGACTTCGACGGGTTCGACGACGTCGTGTTGACCCCGGCGGAACAACGGCACCTCGCCGGGCTGGCCGGCATCGCGCTGCTGCAGGGCAGGGCGCGCCTGTGGGCGCGCAAGGAGGCCTGGCTCAAAATGCTGGGCACCGGGCTGCAGACAGCCCCGGACACCCTGGACGTGCTGGCGCCGGCAGTGAACGGCCGCGCAGGGCTCCGGGACCTGCCGCCGGCAGAGACAGGCCTGCCCGCTGACCTGGTGGCCGCCGTCGCCCTGGCGGTCCTTCCCTAGTCAGGGCTCCGCGCCCCTGATCAGATCTTGGGCGGCGTTGCCTGCGGGAGCGGCGGCAGGGCGTCGGCGAACAGCCAGGGGTGCAACAGGGCCTCTGCGTCCAGGCCCGTCGTGTGGGCGGCCGCGACGATGAAGTCGGCGGTGGTCACGGTGCCGTGCCGGAAGTGGTCCGTCCAGTCGTGCAGCAGGGCGAAGAACGCCAGGTCGCCGCAGCGTACCCGCAGGGCGTGCAGGGCCAGGGCGCCGCGTTTGTAGACCCGGTCGTCAAACATCAGTTCCGGGCCGGKGTCGCCCACCATCAGGTCCTGCGGGGCAGCAGCGAGCTTGCGCCAGGCGGCGCGCGCGCGGGCCGCCGCCGACATGATGCCGGCCTCTTCAGACCAGATCCATTCCGCGTAGCAGGCAAAGCCCTCGTGCAGCCAGATGTCCCTCCAGGTCGCAGTGGTCAGGGAGTTCCCGAACCACTGGTGGGCGAGTTCGTGRGCGATCATCCGCTGYGAYTCCCAGTCCTGCCGCAGATGGTTGGGCCCCAGGATGGACAGTGTCTGCGCYTCCAGCGGGATTTCCAGGACGTCGTCGGTGACCACCACCGTGTACTCCGGGAACGGGTACGGCCCAAAGCAGTTCGTGAAGGTCCGCATCATGTCGGGCTGGCGGGCCAGGGCGGCCCGGGCGCCCGCCTGCAGCGACGCCGGCACGGCCACATACTGCGGAACGTGCCCTGAGGGCCGGTCGGCATTGAGGGTCAGGAGCTCGTAGCGGCCGATCTGGACCGTGGCCAGGTACGTGGCCATGGGTTCGGCCTGCTCAAAGACCCACGTCACGCGGCTGGCCCTGCTGGTGCGGGAGAGCATCACCCCGTTGCACACGGCCCGGTAGTTCGCATCGGTGGTCACGGTGATGAGGTAAGTCGCTTTGTCCCGCGGGTGGTCATTGCACGGAAACCAGGAGGCTGCCCCGTTGGGCTGCCCGGCGACCAGCACCCCATCGGAGAGCTCTTCCCAGCCCACTTCGCCCCACACACCGCGGCGCGGCGCGGGGTACCCCTCATAGCGGATGTCCAGCGTGAAGGCCTCGGTGGCGAGCAGCGGGTTGTCGGGGTAGACAACGAGCTGCTCTGCCCGCTGCGTGAACCGGCGTACCCTGCGCCCGTTGAGCTGGATCTTCGTGGCCCGCAAGCCGGCCAGGTCCAGGACGATCGCCGACGTCGGGAGCTGCGTGATGGCGTGCAGGACGGCGTGCCCGGCAAGGCGGTTGCTGCTGACGCGGTAGTCCAGATCGAGTTCATACCGGGTGACGCGGTAGGCATTGGTCCCGTGGCCGGGCATATAGGGGTCCGGGGCGCCGGCTTCCGGGCTCGTCGCCCGGCTGATTTCGCGGCTGATTTCCCCGCTGATGTCCCCGCGGGCGGCGGCGCCGCTGCTGCTTGGTGCGCTGGTGCTCAATGGACGGACCTTCGGTTGTGGTGCTGGTGGACGTGCGCAGGCGCCGGGCCTAACGGGGCCCGGCCGGCGGTGCCGGCCCGTCCCAGGGGCTGACCGGATTGCCCATCCAGTACGTCCCGGCAGGGACGGTTTCGCCCCGCATGACGAGGGACGCCGGCCCCACCGTGCCGCCGCTGCCGATCCTGGCCTGCGGCAGGATGACGCCGTGCGGGCCCATGGTGGCTCCGTCATCGAGCGTAACAGTGTCGATGCTCATGACACGGTCATGGAACAGATGGGTCTGGACCACGCACCCGCGGTTGACGGTCGAATTCCTGCCGAGGGTGACGAGGTCCGCCTCCGGCAGCCAGTAGCTTTCGCACCAGGTCCCGGCACCGATTTTCGCGCCGAGTGCCCGCAGCCACCACACCAGCGCCGGTGTCCCCGTGGCGGCGCGCGCGAACCACGGGGCGCTGACCATCTCAATGAACGTGTCCACTACCTCGTTCCGCCAAATGAAGGAGCTCCACAGCGGGTGCTCGCCGGGGCGGATGCGGCCCACCAGCAGCCACTTGGCCACGACAGCACTGCCCGCGGCCGTGGCCCCGGCGAGCAGGATCACCACCCCGCTCAGGAGAGCGGCGACTCCGTAGTTGAACAGGGCCGCCATCGCGTCGAACGCGAGCATCACACCGACGGCGATGACGACCGTCAGCATGACCGGGACGAACCGGCACAGCTCCCACAGGGCGCGCGCGACCTTCAGCCTCCGGGGCGGCTGGTAGGTCCGCGTGTCGTCCGAGGCGATGGCGGTGCGCCGCAGCCGCACCGGCGGGCTGCCGAGCCACGAGGTGCCGGACTTCGCCTTGGCCGGCGTCGCGGACAACACCGCCACGAGGGAGTTCTTGGGCACGCTGCGSCCGGCCGCCGTCATGCCCGAGTTGCCCAGGAARGASCGCTTGCCGATCTTGGCCGGGGCTATGTGCATCCAGCCGCCGTCGAGTTCGTACGACGCCACCATCGTGTCGTCGGCSAGGAACGCGCCCTCGCCCACGGTGGTCATCCGCGGGATCAGCAGCACTGTCGAGGCCTCCACGTTGCGGCCGACCTTCGCACCGAGAAGCCGCAGCCAGACCGGCGTAAAGAGGCTGGCGTAGATCGGGAACAGCAGATCCCGGGCCAGATCCAGTACCCGCTCGGTCGCCCAGACCTGCCACCCGATCCGGCTCCGGACCCGGTAGTAGCCTTCAGCGAGGCCGACGCTGAGGAGCCTCGTCGTGGCCAGGATCAGCAGCAGGTTGGTCAGGAACCATGCCAGCGCCGCCAGCGGGATCGAGAGCGCTATGCCGGGCAGGGCCGCGGGCAGGGAGGAGCTGCCCTGGATGAACGCGAAGATCACCAAGCCCGCGACGGCAGCGGAGACGTAGGGGATGAGCGCCAGCATGGCGGAGGCGGCGGCGAAACCGGCGAACCACAACCGGCCCATCAGCCGGTGCTCGTCCGGGGAGTCCGGCCACGAGTGCCGGGCCTTGCCACGGCGCTCGGCCGGCGACCCGGCCACGAGCTGGCCCGCCTTGACCTTGCCGATCACAGCGGAACCCGGCTCCACCTGCGCCCCGGCACCCACCGTGGCTCCCGGCATCAGCGTGCTGCGGGCCCCCACGCTTGCGCCGGGGCCAATCCGGATGGCGCCGATGTGGACACGGTCGCCGTCGATCCACCAGCCGGACAGATCGACTTCGGGCTCGATATTGGATCCTGTGCCGAGGGTCAGCAGCCCGGTGACGGGCGGCAGCGAGTGCAGCTGGACGTTCTCGCCGATCTTCGCCCCGAGCGCTTTCGCGTAGTAGGGCACCCAGGGCGCGCTGGCGAGGCTGATGGCGCCGGCGAGGTCCTGGATCTGTTCCGCGAGCCAGAGCCGGAGGTGCACCCGCCCGGACCGGGGATAGGTGCCAGGCACCACGTTGCGCAGCAGGATGCGGGCGGCGGCGACGGAGAGCAGCATCCGCCCGGCGGGACTGACGAAGACCAGCCAGGAAGCTCCCACCCACCACCATGAGATCGTTGGCGCGGCGCTGAATCCGGCGACGGCGGCCAGCAGGTTGTTGGCTGCCATCAGATAGGTCAGCCAGCGCATGCCGACCAGGATGTGCAAGGGAACGCCCAGGAGCGTCTGGAAGGCCTGCGACTTCCGCGCGGTGGGCCGGACGGTGCGCTCCTGGGCAGCGACGGCACCACCCTCCGGCAGCGACTGCCGGGCCTCGTCCACCAGGGCGCCCACCCGGGGTGTCGCGTAGATATCGGCCACCGTGATGGTGGGATAGCGGACGCGGAGGGCGGACACGAGCTGCGCGGCGGCCAGCGAGCCGCCGCCGTAGGCGAAGAAGTCGGCATCGAGGCTGGTGACCGGGCTTCCCAGCACGGCGCTCCACTGCTCCACGATCCACTGCGCGTCCTCCGGCAGGTTCAGCGGGGCACCTTCGGCCTCCGCCGCTCCGGTTCCACTGAGCGGCCAGGGCAGGGCGTGGCGGTCCACTTTGCCGCTGGTCTTGGTCGGCAGCGAATCGACGAGCGTCAGCAGCGGAATGAGGGGCGCGGGCAGGCGTTCGCCCAGCAGTTCGCGGGCGGCTGCGAGGTCGATGTCACGGCCCGCGACGGCGGCAAGGTAGCCGACCAGGATCTGGTTGCCGGCCGCGGTGGTCTGCAC
>NZ_JBFTZL010000223.1:0-5344 GCF_056406825.1 Arthrobacter sp. P1_A5
CAGCCTGGACAGCATGGAGGCGGGGGTCAGGCCCGACGTCGTGCGGTGCCGTGTGGAGTTCTGCGCTTCGTGGCGGCGTGCTGTTATCGCCGCGTCCGTTCACGGGGCCTGCGCAGCCCCGGTCTGAGGAGGCCGGTCTTTTAAAAGGACCGTCGCGGCGATTGCGGTCCCAAATGCGAAGAGGACCAACGGTGTTTGGAAAATCGCGCCCATGATGGCGAACCCTGCATCGGCTATTGGCTTCGACGCCGAAAATAAGCATGCAGCGTCGATGGCCAATGCGGCCGCGTAGCCGACGAAGAAGCAGACGAGCAGCGCAGGAGTCCTGTAGGTCTTGGTAAACGCCCTAACCGCGAAGTCGTAGGCCAGGTATTTGAGTCCGATCATGGAGGGGACGAAGGTCAGAACGTAGAAAACGTCCACGTCCTCCGGAAATTCGGCGAGCGGAACGTTCGCGGTGCCTTGGTAAATGCCGGCTGAGTGGAACCAAAAGCCCGCCAGCTGGGCAGCGACAAGCAGGGCAGCCGCGGCACCGTACCGCAGCAGTACCGTTCCACGCCGTGTCATTCGGATTGCCATGGCGTCAGTATGACAGTGCCCGTCAAGGGCCTCCGCTCGAAGACTGGGCCACCGGCCGGCGTCGTGATCGCAGCCTATGTTTCCCTGCTGAGACTGGCGCCATGAACGTTCCAGAGACGTAGCCGGCGCTCTTGAAATCTGAAGCGTGCCGGATGTCAGATTGTCTCAGACAACCACACCCGAGGAGGTCGCCATGACGGTCGCTTTCAACCACACCATCGTCTACGCAACGGATAAGCGGCGGTCGGCGAAGTTCCTGGCCAACGTGCTCGGACTGCCGGAACCCCAAGCCATGTGGTCCTTCATGACCGTGCCCCTGGACCACGGGGTGGCCCTCGATTTCGCCACCGCGGACCGGCCCATCGCCCCGCAGCACTACGCCTTCCTTGTCAGCGAGGAGGACTTCGACGGGATCTTCGCAAGGATCCGGGCCGAGGGCATCCCCTACTGGGCGGACCCAGGACGGTCCCGCCCACAGCAGATCAACCACAACGACGGCGGACGCGGCGTCTACTTCGCGGATCCTGACGGGCATTTCCTTGAAGCAATCACGCGCCCGTACGGATCGGGTGCTGTTTGACGTCTCTTTTGCGCGTCACGGCCACCGGGACCGCAAAAGGAGCCGGCCGTCCGAAAGCGGATCCGCGAGCAAGCACCGGCCTCCGCGGGACCGCCTAGATCGTTGCGCGGCGCGAGGGCATCGGCGAGGATGAACGCGATTCACCGTGCTGCGAAGAAGGAGTCGACGCGAATGACCAAGTATCTGATCTCGTTTCCCAGTGCCGCCATGGTCTTCCCTGAGGAAGAGCTGCAGGCTGTTTCGGATGCGTCGCACGCGGTCGTCCAGGAGGCGAAGGATGCCGGCGTCTGGGTGTTTGGCGGCGGCATCGATGAGGGCATCCCGCCCGTCATGGTCGACGGCGATGGGACCGTGAGCGAGGGCACTTACCCGCAGACGACGCAGCTCGAAGGCGGCTACTCGGTGCTGGAGCTGCCCTCGTACGATGCTGCCTTGGAGTGGGCCGCGAAGATCGCGGCCGCCTGCCGTTGCGCGCAAGAGGTGCGCGCTTTCCAATACGACCCCGCCAGCTAGACGATGCTGCTCATCCTTGAGACTGAGCTCCGCGCCCAGGGGATCACGGCCCATGTGACTGCTCCACCGGCTGACCTCTTTCTCGAAGACCACCGCATCTGGCGGCCTCCCACCGAGACCGCCATGCACGCGGGAGCTGACGTGAAGGCGCCGACGAACGAATAGCGGCGGCGGGAGAACCTCGGGGCACCGTTCCCCGCCCCGGACAGGCGCGGAACACCGGCGTCGTCGGTCAAGTGTCTAGACACCCGCATTGGCGCGGGAGCATCCTAAACGTGTGCGCGTTTCGGGAGGAGAGCGGCCACGGGGCAGGGAGATCCCGCCCTGGCTGGGGAACCCTGGGGAACCGGTGGACCGTTGGCAGTCCCACCTTCCAGGCGTGCGGACACGATCGGCGAGGGAACCGGGGACCAGATCATGGACGAAACATCCGATACGCGGCAAAGGCTGTCCAACCGCATCGACGAGAAGCAACGGGACCTTCAGTCCTACCTCGGCAGGGAACGACCACGGCGCTCCCGGCTGGCCAGCATCAGCATCGTGGGCAGTGCGCTGGCCGCCGCGTTCACGGTCGGCCCCGCCGCCGGTGGCACCGGGTTCACTGAAGCGGTGGCGAACATCTTCAACCTGGCCGACGACTCGATTGTGTGGCGCGGGCTGTGTCTGCTGGCGGTGATCTGCTCCGTTGCCGCGGCGCTGGCCACGAACTTTGCCACGTCCCGTTCCGTGGCGGACCGTGTGAGCGCAGCCGAGACCGCCAGCGCCCAGCTGGAGGGGCTGCAGGTCGCGCTTAACTTTGGCCACATCGAGATCGACGAGGCCGTCAAGCTGTATCAGCAATACGCCACGCAGGTGGCCTTCGTGGAGGCGTCTCCGGCGGGGTGAACTGTTCCTTCAAGCAGCTCCTTCGCGCCGCTCGTTACGCGTGTTCAGCCCGTGAGTTCGACGTCGACTTCCACCTCCACCTCATCGCCGGCGCGAATGCCGGCCGCGGTTCTAATGGCCTTCTTGACGGGGAGGAGATACGAGTTGGTCCTGCTGTCCGGGAAGAGCGACGTCCGCCACCGCTGCCCGGCGATGCAGGCCTTCACCTTCAACGAACCGAAGCCCTTCCGGAACGGAGCGGCTTGGTCCTTGAGCTGCTCCGCCAGGTCTGGCGGCAAGGTGATGAAGTGCCAGCCTGCCTGCTCGGGGTAGTGCCACAGCTCGGCTCGGAACGCGTACGTCGTCACGCTCTTAGTGTGGCACGGTCGAAAGGTCGGCCCGGTGAGTGCCGGCCTGCCCAGAGATCGTTCCATCCTGTCAGGGTGGCAGTGCCATAGCAGGGAGTGAATAGCGCGGCGGAAGCGACTAGTGCTGCCCCGAGGCTGTGGTCCCGAACATCAGGGTCCGTCGCGGCACATCGTAAAACACGGTCGCCGACGCGGAAAGGAGCGCCTGCAGGTTCTCGGCATCCTGCCCGTCCAATGTCAGGAGCTCTTCCCATGCCCCTTGATCAAGGACCAGCTGAAGCGTCCAGGTGCCAGGCTTTCCGGGGTCGCCCGCCACCCAGCTGAACTGGTAATGGCTGACCTGACGGACTTTGATGCTGTCGTCAGTCAAAGGCTGTTTAGGTGTGGGGCTCATGTTTTCCTCCTGAACACGCCGCGCCCGTTTTGGTACGACCGCGCTATTTGCCATTAAGCAAAATATAGGCCCGCGGCGAAGCTTCATCCAGACYCCTGTCCCGCATACCGTCTAGGGTCACACCCACGAAAAGCGGCCCTTCCCGAGCAGCTTGACGCTGCGGGGAAGGGCCGCACGGTTTACGCCCGCGTCCGCCTCGGACTACGGCGATGGACTACGGCGTGGGGCTGCCGCCGTTGACGTTGAGCGTCTCGCCCACGACATAGCTGGACTCCGCGGACGCCAGGAACACGTACGCGGGGGCAAGCTCTGCCGGCTGGCCGGCACGGCCCAGGGGAGTGTCCTTGCCGAACTCGGGCAGGGCCTCCACTGGCTGCCCGCTGCTGGGCTGGAGCGGCGTCCAGATGGGCCCGGGTGCGACCGCGTTGACCCGGATGCCCTTCGGGGCGAGCTGCTGGGCCAGACCCTTGGTGAAGTTGTTGATGCTGGCCTTGGTGGTGGCGTAATCAACCAGAGTCGGCGAGGGGTTGTAGGCCTGGATGGAGGTGGTGTTGATGATGGCGGACCCGGGCGGCAGGTGCGGCACGGCGGCCTTGGTCAGCCAGAACATGGCGTAGACGTTGGTCTTCAGCGTGTGGTCGAACTGCTCGTCGGTGATCCCACCGATGTCCTCCTGCGCCACTTGCTTGCCGGCGTTATTCACGAGGATGTCCAAACCGCCCAGTTCGCGCACCGCAGTGTCTACCAGCTCGCGGCACGTCGCCGAGTCCTTGAGGTCACCGGGAACCTTGATCGCTTTGCGCCCGGCTTTCTCGATCAGGTTCGCGATGCGGGTGGCGTCCTCCTCCTCTTCGGGCAGGTAGGAGAGGACGACGTCGGCGCCCTCGCGTGCGAACGCGATGGCCGTGGCGGCGCCGATGCCGGAGTCCCCTCCGGTCACGAGCGCCTTGCGGCCCTCGAGCCGGCCGGTGCCGCGGTATGTGTCCTCGCCCAGGTCCGCCTTTGGGGTCAGCTTGGCATCCAGGCCGGGTTCTGGCTGGCTCTGCTTCGGGGGTGAGATGTGTTCGTACGCTGTTACCGGGTTTTTGAAGGTGTACTGATCAGTCATGATGCTCCTCCGGATGTTGGGGTCTCAGCGCGGACAATGTGCACTCCACGCACATGCTAAGCATGCTTACAATCAACCCTAGCCAGTGCGGCGGTTCCGGCGCAACGGACCTGGCGGCTAGGTAGGGCGGGCAGTCGCTTGGAGGCGGCTGCTCGCTGGGAGGTTGCACGGCTCCTCTCTGTCAGGCGGAACCTGCGGCGTGTGACCCACTCCATAGAAGCCCGACGGCGGCCGGCTGGCCCTTGGGGACGGCGGGAGCTGCCGAAATCCGCGCGGATCCGGGGGAATGTGACGCCAGGGGACACCTCAGGGGGCCGATTTGTGCAGGGTCCTCCGGGCGTGTAAAGTAATTCGAGTCGCCGCCGCTGATGCGGAAAGAAAGCGACCGACCCCCTTCTAAACAGCCTGAAAATGGTTCGCGAATTTGCGTGCTAAATAACGGCGGGGACCTTCTTGGATGAATGTAAATCGCAGAAATGCGAATTTGCAAAGACTTCCAGGATCGGGTAAGTTTGAAAAGTTGCTCCGGAGCGATCCTTGACTGTTTGGTTGGTTGTGGTGGTGCCGGGTGTGTCTGTTGTTTGAGAACTCAATAGTGTGCCAAGTTTGTTGATACCAATTTATTGTATTGAATTGGTTGAATTTGCCGGGCCCGCCACCCCGTGGTGTGGTCTGGTGTTTTTGGCTGGTTTCAAATTTTGTGCAGCGTGTGYATCCCGTTTTCCCGGGGGCGCATGTTGTGTCTGTTTTACTTCAACGGAGAGTTTGATCCTGGCTCAGGATGAACGCTGGCGGCGTGCTTAACACATGCAAGTCGAACGATGATCCGGTGCTTGCACCGGGGATTAGTGGCGAACGGGTGAGTAACACGTGAGTAACCTGCCCTTAACTCTGGGATAAGCCTGGGAAACTGGGTCTAATACCGGATATGACTCCTC
>NZ_JBFTZL010000224.1:0-5268 GCF_056406825.1 Arthrobacter sp. P1_A5
GTGTCGGAAACCTCCTCATTCTCCGTGAACTCGAACATGATCGACGACGTCGGAAAGCTGCAACGCCTGGCTGCAAGCAGCGTCGCACGAAGGCACGCGGCCGGTTCGTACACCGCGTTCGGCATGAAGTTGATGGAGAGAATCAAGTCCTCACCGGCAGGAAACAGCCGCGATGCCAGCTCGATTGCCTTGACGCGGCAGTCCTGGTCGAAACGGTACTTTTGCTCAGGTGCGACTCTGGACAGGACGTGAAAAGCCCCCTCTCCCGTCAAGCCTCTGACCAGTGCCTCGGAGCCCCATACGCGACCAGCAACGGCGTCATAGATCGGTTGGAAGGCAGGGTCTTCCGCGCCTTGCCCATCCGCCGGAAACCTGTGTGACCCATCAGACACGAGTTGCAGGACACAATGTGATGGCCGTGCCTGTAGTGAAGCCCTATCCTCGAATAATCATGACTTCAGCATCAAATACGGATCCGGCAGCGCCAGCTGCGGCGGAGACCGCAGCGGGCAGCGCCGGAAATGCCGGGCTGGCGTCGCGCCCCATCGGCGTCTTCGACTCCGGAGTCGGCGGCCTCACGGTGGCCCGCTCGATCATTGACCAGCTGCCCAACGAATCCATCCTGTATGTCGGCGACACTGCGCACGGCCCCTACGGCCCCCTTCCCATCGCCGAAGTCCGGGCCAACGCCCTCGGCGTCATGGACGAGCTCGTGGATTCCGGCGTGAAGCTGCTGACCATCGCCTGCAACTCCGCGTCCGCCGCCGTGCTGCGTGACGCCCGCGAACGGTACACGGCCCGGTACGGGATCCCCGTGATCGAAGTGATCCAGCCGGCCGTGCGGCGCGCCGTCGCGGCGACCCGGACGGGCCGGGTGGGTGTGATCGGGACCTCGGCCACGGTGGGCTCACGCGCCTACGAGGACACCTTCGCCGCGGCCCCGGATCTGGAGATCACGTCCGTGGCCTGCCCGGCGTTCGTGCCGTACGTGGAGGCCGGGATTACCACCGGACCGGAACTGCTCGCCGTCGCCCGCGACTACCTGGCACCGCTCATTGCCGCCGGAGTGGACACCGTGGTGCTCGGCTGCACCCACTACCCGCTGCTCACCGGCGTGATCTCCTTCGTTATGGGCGAGGACGTCACGCTGGTTTCCAGCGCCGAGGAAACCGCCAAGGACGTCTACCGGGCTTTGGCCTCCCGGGGCCTGGAGCGCACGGACGCCGCGGCGCCGGAGCACAATTTCATCGCCACCGGCGACGCCGCCCAGTTTGAGCACCTCGCCCGGCGCTTCCTGGGCCCCGAGGTCCTCAGTGTCCGCCACGTGGACCACGTCGCGGCGCAGTACCCCACCGGCAGCCTCGCCCGGATCACCCCGGAGATGATCGCCGCCGCCCGGGCCGGCGCGGGCCGGCCGCGGATCTCCAACTTCGTGGGCGGATCCGCGGGCGGGGGACCACTGCTGTGAAGCTGACCATCGTGGGCTGTACCGGCTCCTTCCCGGGGCCGGGTTCGCCGGCGTCGTGCTATCTGCTGACCGCCAACGACGGCGAGCGGAACTGGAAGATCGTCCTGGACCTCGGCAGCGGGGCTCTCGGCGCCATCCAGCGCTACACGGACCTGGAGGACATTGATGCGATCTTCCTCACCCACCTGCACCCGGACCACTGCATGGACCTGTGCGGGCTCCATGTTGCCGTGCGCTGGAAGCCGGGCGGCTGGGGACGGGGAAGGATTCCGGTGTGGGGGCCCGCCGCGACGGCCGACCGGATGGCCACGGCCTACGGGCTGGACCTGGATCCGGGCATGCACGAGGAATTCGATTTCAGCACCTGGTCCGAGCGCAAGCCGGTCAGCGTCGGCCCGTTCACGGTGACGCCCTATGCGGTGAACCATCCGGTCGAGGAGGCCTACGCCCTCCGCGTGGAGGTCACCGAGCCCGCCAAGGACGGCACGCCCGTGACCCGCGTCCTGAGCTACTCCGGGGACACGGACTCCTGCGCGGGCCTGGAGGACGCCGCGCGCGACGCCGACCTTTTCCTGTGCGAGGCGGCGTTCGAGGAAGGCCGCGACGACGCGATCAAGGACGTGCACCTGACGGGCAAGCGGGCGGGGGAGGCCGCCGYCGCMGCCGGCGCSCGCCGSCTGCTSCTGACGCACATTCCCGTCTGGACGTCGCCGACCACCGTCATGGCAGAGGCCAAGGAGATCTTCGGCAAGGACGTGGCGGTCGCCGTCGCGGGCGTGCACTACACCGTCTAGCGCGCGCAGGCGGCCCGCGCGGGCCGGGCCGGGTGAGTCGATAAGCTAAAGGCATGACTTCCCAAGCTCCCAGTGTCCCCGTCATCCGCGCCGACGGCCGTACCCCCGACCAGCTGCGCCCGATCAGCATCACGCGCGGCTGGTCCAAGCAGGCCGAGGGTTCGGCCCTGATCGAGTTCGGCAACACCCGGGTCCTGTGCACGGCTTCCCTGACCGAGGGCGTGCCGCGCTGGCTCAAGGGCGAGGGCCGCGGCTGGGTCACGGCCGAGTACGCCATGCTGCCCCGGGCCACGAACACCCGGTCCGACCGCGAGTCGGTCAAGGGCAAAATCGGCGGCCGCACCCACGAGATCTCCCGGCTGATCGGCCGCTCGCTGCGCTCCATCATCGACACCAAGGCCCTCGGCGAGATCACGATCGTGCTGGACTGCGATGTCCTGCAGGCCGACGGCGGCACGCGCACCGCGGCGATCACCGGCGCCTACGTGGCACTGGCCGACGCCATCCGGTTCGCCCGCGAGAAGAAGATGATCGCCCGCAACGCCCAGCCCCTGATCGACACGATCGCCGCGGTGTCCGTGGGCATCATCGACGGCGTCCCGATGCTCGACCTGCCCTACGTCGAAGACGTGCGCGCCGAGACCGACATGAACGTCGTGGTGACAGGCTCCGGTAAGTTCGTCGAAGTCCAGGGCACCGCCGAGGGCGCACCGTTCGACCGTGACGAACTGAACAAGCTGCTGGACCTGGCGCTGCTGGGCACGGAGCAGCTCGCCGCGATCCAGCGCGACACCCTGGCGGAGGCCCCGTGACGGAGACGCCCCTCGCGGACCGGCCGGAAGCCGACGGCCCGGGCCCGCGGCTCGTCCTCGCCACCCACAACAAAGGCAAGCTCCGGGAACTCCGTGAGCTGCTCCGCGGCCAGGTTCCCGGGCTCGACGTCGACACGCAGGTGGTGGACGCCGGCGCCGTCGGTGCCCCCGACGTCGCCGAGACCGGCGTAACCTTCGCCGAAAACTCGCTGCTCAAGGCCCGGGCGGTGGCCGAGGCCACGGGGCTCGTGGCGATCGCCGACGACTCCGGACTGGCCGTGGACGTCCTCGGCGGCGCGCCTGGGATATTCTCGGCGCGCTGGTCCGGCCGGCACGGCGACGACGCCGCGAACCTGCAGCTGCTGCTCGCCCAGCTGGCCGACGTGCCGGACGAGTACCGCGGGGCCGCGTTCGTGTGCGCAGCAGCGCTGGCGGTGCCCGGGTCCTCGCCCGACGGCGGCCGGGAAGTCGTGGAATACGGGCAGCTGGAAGGGACACTCCTGCGGGAGCCGCGCGGGGAGGGCGGCTTCGGCTATGACCCCGTCCTGCAGCCGAACGGGCTGGACCGCAGTTGCGCCGAGCTCAGTTCCGAGGAGAAGAACGCCATCAGCCACCGGGGCCATGCGTTCCGGGCGCTCCTGCCGGCCATCGTCGAGGCCCTGGCCGGGAAGTAGCCGGCCCAACCAGGCTCAGGACGAAGGAAGGCGCCCCACACGGTGGGGCGCCTTCCTTGTTAACTGCTGCGTTTACTGCGGCAGTGCGCTACGGGGTCCGGCGCTCTTCTTCGGGCTCATGCTCTTCGATGAATTCGTCCACGGCGTCCGTGCCGTACTTCTCGGCCTGGCGCCTGGCGATGGCGCCCCGTATGACCTCGATGGCGATCGGGATCACGGAGACCAGCACGATGGCGATGAAGATGATGTCCAGGTTGTCCTTGACCCACGGCACTTTGTCCCCGAGCAGGTAACCCAGGAGCGTGACGCCGCCGCCCCACAGCACCGCGCCGATCACGTTGTAGGTGAAGAATTTGCGTTTGCTCATCTGCGCAACGCCCACGATCACCGGGACGAAGGTGCGGATGATCGGAACGAACCGGGCCAGGATCAGGGCCTTGCCGCCGTGCTTTTCGAAGAACGCATGCGCACTATCCACGTTTTCACGCTTGAACAGCTTGGAGTTGGGCCTGTTGAACAGGGCAGGTCCCGCCTTGGACCCAATCAGGTAGCCCACCTGGTTGCCGATGATCGCGGCGACGATGATGAGCGCGGTCAGGACCCAGATGTTGACCTGGATGGTGCCGGTGGCCACGAGCAGCCCGGCAGTGAACAGCATGGAGTCCCCAGGCAGGAAGAATCCGATCAGCAGCCCGGTCTCGGCAAAGATGATGCCGCAGACCAGCAGGACCACCCACGGCGCAAAGGCCGGATTCGCCAGGAAAACCTGGGGGTTGAGCCAGTCCGGCAGGAAGGAGGCCAGGTGCGGCTGGACGGGGCCGGCGCCGCCAAGGGCGGACACGGCGAGGTCGCTCATTGCTAGTACGTTCACCTGTTAAGGGTACTTGACGGCAGGCTGCAGGCCCGGGGGGCCCAGCCCCGGGGACCGTTCCCGGTGCGGGAGGATCCGTCCGCGGGCGGTAAAGTTGGGCCGTGACTTTGGACTTTACGGCGATCGACTTTGAGACCGCGAACGGCTTCCGCGGTTCACCGTGCGCTGTTGGCCTGAGCAAGGTCCGCGGCGGCGTCGTCGTTGAGGAAGCCTCCTGGCTCATGCGGCCACCGGAAAACCATGACACCTTCGACCACCACAACGTCCGGATCCACGGCATCCGGCCGGACCAGGTGGCGGGACTGCCGCGGTTCGGGGAGCTGTTCCCGGAGATCGGCGCGTTCATCGGCGGCGACGTGCTGGCGGCCCACAATGCAGGGTTCGATCTCGGTGTGATCCGCTCCGGCCTGGAGGTCTCCGGGATGGCCGGACCCGCGTACGACTACGTCTGCACAGTGATACTGTCCCGGCGCTGCTACTCCCTGGTGTCCCACGCTGCCGTACGCCGCCGAAGAGGCCGGGGTCCCGCTGATCAACCACCACGATGCCGCCGAGGACGCCCGGGCCTGTGCCGGCATCCTGATCGACATCGCCGCCCGCAACGGGGCAGCAAGCATCGCGGAACTCTACCTGTCCCTCGGCCTGACGG
>NZ_JBFTZL010000225.1:0-5245 GCF_056406825.1 Arthrobacter sp. P1_A5
GGCCTGCCCGCGGGCGGCGGCCTGCCCGCGGGCGGCACGACGGCCGCGGGTGGCGGGACGGCCGCCGGTGCGACGGCCGCGTCCAAGGCCCGGCTGGCGGGGGAGTTGGCTGTGGCCGCCAATGTGCCGTTGGTGGTCGACGCCGTCGCCCGGTCCTACCGCCTGGAGGCAACCCGGCGCACGGGCTGGCCGGTGACCCGCTGGCTGGCAAGGTTCCGGCCGGATCCGCTGCGACGTCTGAACTTGCGCCGCGAGGGCGCCATACCTGAGCTGAACCGGACCTCGCTGCCTCCTGCCGGGGCGCCGGAACAGGCGCGGACCGATGCCGCCGTCCGGGAATTCGCTGAGGCGGCGTCCGCAGGTGCCCCTGGCCCGTGGCGGGCGGCCATCCGCGGCGCCGCCCGGGAAGCAAACGACCGGCTGCCGGATGCCCTGGACCAGGCAATTGCCTCCACAGAGTTGTCCGCTGGCACGAAGTCCTGGTGGTGGGGTGGGTTCAATGCGGTTCAGTGGCTCGCCTTGGTAACGGCCCTGGCCGGGTTCGCGTGGCTGGGAGTACTGGCTGCGCTCGGCTACCTGCAACTGCCCGTGCCCGAGGTCCCACGGGTCCAGGGCTGGCCGGTTCCTACCGTGATGATCGCCGGGGGACTGCTGCTGGGCATCGTCCTGGCGATTGGGGCGCGGTTCATCTCCAGAGCTGCGGCAGCGTCACGCAGTGCCGTGGCACGGAAGCGACTGACAGCCGCCGTCGCCGCCGTCGCGGGGGAACTTGTCGTGGTGCCCGTGGAACGTGAGGTCAGCCGCCTGGCGAAGTTCACTGCCACGCTGAAGGCCGCCGCGGGTCGGCAGTGAGCCGTCCGTGCGCGGCCGGCCGGATGCGGCCTGCCTAAATCCCGGCCGCGGCGTCGCGGACCTTGATCATGGTGCGGAGGTTGCGTGTGGTGGTGGCAGCCTTGTACTTCGCCTTCGAGGAGAGCTTGCTGAAAGGGCTGTCCAGAGTGCCGCCGGCGGGGGCGAGCCAGGCCAGGGCTTCCGGGCCCAGCCGGGTGAGCTCGGCCCTGTCCAAGGCCCTGCCTGCCTCGAGCAGCTCCGAGAGGACCTCTTCATCAGAGGCGAGCGTCAGGTACGTATGGGTGGACGCGTCGTCGGCCGGGTAGGGGCACGCGTCGACCAGGGCTGCCACACGGCCCGCGGTGAGCACAACTACCCAGGCGTCGTAGCCGAAGGTTTCCCGCAGGCACGCCTCGAATTCCTTTTTGACGCCGGCCGGATCCAGCTCGCTGGCCAGCACGACGTTGCCGCTGGCCAACAGGGTCACGACACCCGAAAATGGCCGGGACTTCAGGGCGTTCTTGAGATCGGCCATCTTGATATTGATGCCGCCCACGTTGATGCCCCGCAGGAAGACCGCATAGCTGTTCATGGCCACAGCATACTTAGTCGTTGGTCTTGCGCAGCGCTTCCGTCAGGACACGGCCGGCGTTGCAGACCACTTCGGCGTGCAGGCGCCCCGGTTGGCGGGTCAGGCGCTCGATCGGGCCGGAGATGGACACCGCGGCAATCACGCGGCCGGACGGCCCGCGGACGGGGGCGGAAACGGAGGCGACACCGGGCTCGCGTTCGCCGAGGCTCTGGCCCCAGCCCCGGCGTCGTACTCCGGCCAGGACGGTGGGGGTGAAGCGGGCGGACTGGAGGCCTTCCAGGAGGCGGTCATGGTCCTCCCACGCCAGCAGCACTTGGGCGGCGGAGCCGGCCTTCATGGACAGCTGGGTGCCGACGGGGATGGTGTCGCGCAGCCCGATCGGGCGTTCGGCGGAGGCCACGCAGACGCGCCAGTCGCCCTGGCGGCGGAAGATCTGGGCGCTTTCGCCGGTGGCGTCGCGCAGCTGCATGAGCACGGGGCCGGCGGAGGCGATGAGGCGGTCCTCGCCAGCGGCGGAGGCCAGTTCCACCAGACGGCTCCCGAGCACGAAGCGGCCCTGGATATCGCGGCTCACGAGCCTGTGGTGCACCAGGGCGAGAGCCAGCCGGTGCACGGTGGGCCGGGCCAGTCCCGTGGCCGCCACCAGCTGCGCCAGGGTGGTGGGGYCGGCCTCAAGTGCGTCAAGCACATGGGCCGCTTTATCGATGACACCGACTCCACTAGAATTGTCCATGTAATGATATTGACGTCTCATTATCTGAGATGCAAGTCAACGCGCTGGCGTATTACTTGGCTGTGCTGGTTCAGTGGAAGAGATAGTCCGTCGGAACGCACAATACTTACCGCAGTGAAGGGAGCAGGCCGTGGCAAAGACACTGGCCGAGAAGGTCTGGGACGCGCACGTTGTGCGCAAGGGGGACGGCGAAGGAGTCAACGCCCAGCCGGATCTCCTCTTCATTGACCTCCACCTGGTGCACGAGGTGACGTCGCCGCAGGCCTTTGAAGGTCTGCGGCTCGCCGGCCGCAAGCTGCGCCGCCCGGACCTCACCATCGCCACCGAGGACCACAACACTCCCACGCTGGATATCGATAAGCCAATTGCCGATCTCACCAGCCGGACCCAGATCCAGACCCTTCGCAACAACTGCCAGGAGTTTGGCGTCCGCCTGCACTCCCTCGGCGACGCCGAGCAGGGAATCGTGCACGTGGTGGGCCCCCAGCTGGGCCTCACGCAGCCCGGCATGACCGTGGTCTGCGGCGACTCGCACACCTCAACCCACGGTGCCTTTGGAGCGCTCGCCATGGGCATCGGCACCTCCGAGGTGGAGCACGTCATGGCCACCCAGACGCTGTCCCTGAAGCCGTTCAAGACCATGGCGATCAATGTTGAGGGCACGCTGCGCCCCGGCGTGAGCGCCAAGGACATCATCCTGGCCGTCATCGCCAAGATCGGCACCGGCGGCGGGCAGGGCTACGTGCTGGAATACCGCGGCTCCGCAATCCGTGCGCTGTCCATGGAAGCCCGGATGACCATCTGCAACATGTCCATCGAGGCCGGCGCCCGCGCCGGGCTGGTGGCTCCGGACCAGACCACGTACGACTACATGCACGGCCGCCCGCATGCGCCCGAGGGCGCCGACTGGGATGCCGCCGTCGAATACTGGAACACGCTGCACACCGACGACGACGCAGCGTTCGACGTCGAGGTGGATCTCGATGCCGACACCCTGGAACCGTTCGTGACGTGGGGAACCAACCCGGGCCAGGGCGTGTCGCTGTCCGCAAAGGTGCCCTCGCCCGATGACTTCGGCGATGAGAACGCCAAGGCCGCCGCCGAACGCGCCCTGCAGTACATGGGGCTTGAGGCCGGCACCCCGATGAAGGACATCCGGGTGGACACGGTGTTCCTGGGCTCCTGCACGAACTCCCGGATGGAGGACCTCCGGGCCGCCGCCGACATCATCCGGGGCCGGACCAAGGACCCGGCCGTGCGCATGCTGGTGGTGCCCGGCTCCGCCCGCGTCCGGCTTGAGGCTGAGGCTGAGGGCCTGGACAAGGTCTTCAAGGACTTCGGGGCCGAGTGGCGCTTCGCCGGCTGCTCCATGTGCCTGGGCATGAACCCGGACCAGCTGGAGGTGGGGGAGCGCTGCGCCTCCACTTCCAACCGGAACTTCGAGGGGCGCCAGGGCAAGGGCGGCCGCACCCACCTCGTCTCGCCCGTGGTCGCTGCGGCGACGGCGGTCCGAGGCACCCTGAGTTCGCCGTCGGATCTGGACCCTGCTCCGGAGTCCGCGGCGGTCCGAGTCGGCGCCGCGTAGTCTCCGCCGCGCAGTTCCCGCCCAGATCCGAAGCCTCGCTCCACACAGCCTCGATCCATACAGTTTCGATCCACACAGTCCCGAAGGATCCGCCATGGAAAAGTTCACCACTCACACCGGAATCGGTGTCCCGCTGCGCCAGAGCAACGTCGACACGGACCAGATCATCCCCGCCGTGTACCTCAAGCGCATCACGCGCACCGGCTTTGAGGACGCGCTCTTCGCCGCGTGGCGCAAGGACCCGTCCTTCATCCTGAACCAGGCGCCGTTCAATGCAGGATCCGTTCTGGTGGCCGGTCCCGATTTTGGCACCGGTTCCTCCCGCGAGCACGCCGTCTGGGCGCTGAAGGACTTCGGCTTCAAGACGGTCCTGTCCTCGCGCTTTGCCGACATCTTCCGGGGCAACTCCGGCAAGCAGGGCCTGCTTGCCGCCGAAGTCGCCCAGGATGACATCGAGCTCATTTGGAAAGAACTTGAAAACGCCCCGGGCACCGAGGTGACGGTGGACCTCGTGTCCAAGACCGTGCAGTGCGGCAACATTGTGGCGCCGTTCGAGATTGATGACTACACGCGGTGGCGCCTCCTCGAGGGCCTGGACGACATCGGGCTGACCCTGAAGCACGAACCCGACATCACCGCGTACGAGGCCACCCGGCCTTCCTTCAAGCCCAAGACGCTGCCCGCCCGGTTGTCGTAGAGTTCCAGACCTGAGGCTCCCGGGCCGAGGGCCGGAGCCCAGTGATGCGCCTGGCAATGACGTGCCGCCGTCGAGTTGTAAGACTCGACGGCGGCACTCGTGTTTGTGCGGTGCTCGCGTCTTGTCCGGCCCTCATCGCGCTTAGGCCGCCGCAACGGCAGCGCGTTTGCGGCTCTTGAGAGCCTTCGCCCGAACCCGGATCAGGTGAAGCTGGCGGGAACCCGGCTCGGAACCTGGCTGGTCTGTGGCTGGTGGGCGAAGCAGTGTCCCCGGCAGGGGTGGTGCGGTGGAACGGTAGGTGTGGCCGGTCGGAGTGGTTATTTCGAGCGTGTGGCGGGGACCGGGTGCGGAGTGGGCGGTCCAGCCGGGGGGGACGGTGCCGTAGCCGGGGAGCCGGGCGGGTTCGGCGCCGGCCTGGAAGAGGGCGCGGTCGGTGATGACGAGCTGGATCTCGACGCCGCTGATCCCGCCCGGGGTCCCGGTGCTGCGTTCGACCAGGTCATCGGCCATCAGCTGCCCGCGGCCCCTCGGGTCCCCGGCGGCGCGGAGGGTGTGGGCGTGCCCGGTGAGGGCCTTGTAGGCGGCGGCCCGGGCCGCGGCGACCAGGGACCGGTCACCGGCACCGGCGAACGTCCCGGTGTCGGGCGCGAGTTCCTCGTCGACGGCGGCCCGGTCGGCGGCGGTCAGGGAGGCGGTTTCGCGCACGAGCAGGGTGGCGCGCCATTCGTTCAGCTGCCCGGTTTCCAGGGCGGTGAGGGTGTGGGGCATTTCGGTCACGAGGGCTTTGGCCAGGCCCAGGAGCCGGCC
>NZ_JBFTZL010000226.1:0-5175 GCF_056406825.1 Arthrobacter sp. P1_A5
GAGCTGGAGAGACTTCCTGGGCAGCGCCGGCGGCGGCGGCGTCGACTTCCCGGCGGATCAGGTCCTCGGTGCTGACGAACGTCGCTCATGCGGCGGTCAGGCTACCGAGGAATCAAGGGTCATGAACCATATGTGGGCGGCCCATTTCTCCCCGGAAACATTGCAGGCGCGCCACTCTCGTTCGTCGCATCCTCCAGGTTTGGCTGTATGTTCATGCCGGGGGACGTTCACCGTCGTGTGCGGTATGTGCGGGATACCCCCGCATCATGTCAGCACCGTCGAAAGGTCTCAAGTGTCCGATTCTGATTACGACCAGCCGCTCCAGTCCAGCTACCCGAGTGAGCAGCCCGAGGAGACGCCGACGGCTACCGCCGAGAAGATGTCCGGGCAGCTCCTGAAACTGGTCGGTAAAGTGATCGACACGGGTGTCGGTCCACTGACAGGGTCGATCACATGGGCGGAGGATCGGCTGGCCCGCGTCCAAGGTGACCGCTACGAGCCCAACGCCGACCCGACGCGGAAAGTCAGGCCGTACGAGCGCGACGATATTGAGAAAGCGATCAAGAGGCTGATCATCGAGTCAGTCGAAGCGGCCAGTGTCAACGGTTTCGTGACCGGGCTCGGTGGGTTCATCGCGATGCCAGTGACCGTTCCCGCGAACATGGCCGGCRCACTCGTGATCAATGCACGCCTCGCCGGCGCAATCGCCTACCTGCGTGGGTACGACCCCAAGGATCCGCATGTTCGCACGGTGGCCACGCTCATCGCGGTGGGTTCGAACGCACAGCAGATCGTGAAGGCATTCGGCATCAAGGTTGGAGAGAAAGTGGCAATTCAGGCGATCAAGCAGCTCCCGATCGTGCTGATTCGCGAGATCAACAAGAAGGCCGGTTTCATGCTCCTGGCCAAGTACGGCTCGAAGCGTGCGGTCGTTACTTTGGCGAAGGGTATACCGCTAGTCGGTGGAGTGATCGGCGGCGCGGTGGATGCAACCATGACGAACGTTATCGGCCGCACAGCGAGAGCGATGTTCCCCGTCGAGTGATCGATTCGCTTTCTGGCGGTCACCTCGGTCGCAGCGCCAGTCGACGCCACCAGTGAGAAGCCTCGAGTGAAGTAGCCGGGACGGGCGAGGCACTGCAAGGCTACTGGGCCGCCCGATTCTTTCTGAAGGCCCTGCTCCGGCGGGGCCTTCACTGTGACGACCGGTCGTCAGGTGAGATCTACCACCGGCTCCGTGATCCCGGCGCGGCCGTGCTACTCAAAATGTAGAACGTCGGCCCGGCGGGGCAAGCCTGGCCTCTGCCAGTTGCTCGGCTTCCTTGAAGTCGCGGTCCCAGGCTTTCTTATCCTGGCCGACGCACCACCTGTAGGTCCCGTTCCACTTGGGCTCCACTACCGGGCCGGCGGCTTCGATCTGCTGACGGGTCGTTCTGACCTTGGACTCAAGCCTGACCACAGGGGGCGGGGCGTACTTTGCCTTCCGTGGCGGCCACTCCGGCTCCGCCGCCAGTGGCTGCGACCGCGTCCGGTTATACCTAGCGAGGGCCACGATGGGGAGAATTATGCAGGCCAGGAACACGCCGAGCCAGAGCACCAGGAAGATCACGATCCCAATCAATATTCCCATGGCCCAGATTAACTTCTGAACCGTCCATTGCGGAAGGGTTCGGCTACGCCCGCCGGCGGACCCGTCCCCGCCGTGCGCGGCGGTATCGGATCCCCGGGACACAGCGCCACCCCAATTCTCGGCCACAGCCCCAAACCTGGAACGCACCTTCGCCTTCGCCGGCGTGGAGGGTCACCAGATCGAGAAGCGGGGGCTGGCAGCCGTGGTCGATGACTTCCTGACTGCTGACCAGCTGCCGATCCACACGATAAGTAGCCAGGGCCTTTCGGCTTGGGCATGGGTGCGCCAATCAGGCCGTGGTAATTGGTGTCCGGAATCTCCTGTACAGTTGATCCTGTTGTTGTGTTTATGCAGTTCGTAGTTCAGGCAGTACGCATGGTCGAAAGCCCATGTTCTTCTGAAGCAGCGGTTTTGAGCACCCCAAACAGGAGGACCCGAAAGTCGGGACAGTTCCTCCACCTTCACGAAGGACAAAAATAATGGCTACTGGTACCGTCAAATGGTTTAACGCTGAAAAGGGCTTCGGCTTCATTTCCCCCGATGACTCCTCACAGGACGTTTTCGCACACTACTCTGCGATCAACTCCTCCGGCTTCCGCTCCCTCGAAGAGAACCAGAAGGTCTCCTTCGAAACCGAGCAGGGCCCCAAAGGTCCCCAGGCCACCAACATCCAGGCTATCTAATTTCCTTTTAGATACCCGGGACCGTTAGGTTTCGAGCAGGGCCCGTCTTCGGACGGGCCCTGCTTTTGTTTAACCCACCCGTGCTTCCAAGACAGGTACGACGACCACGGCGCGGCACCGTCGTCGGCCGCGCCTTCGCGCTCCTGATGCCGGCCAGGGCTCCCGCGCCGGGTCCAGCACTACAAATCGGCAGCTAGTCGTCCCGGGGGATGAGGATCCACAACGCGACATAGACGAACTCACCCACACCGAACAAGCCGAAGAACATGAACCCGAGCCGGACAAATGCCCGGGGGACTTCGAAACGGTCGGCCAAGGCAGCGCACACGCCTGCGAAGATTTTGCCGCGTCTGGGGCGAACCAAGGTTGCTGACATTTCGCTACCGTAGCACCAGGCGCCCGTCCAGTCAGCAGTGTCTTTCGCCCCTGCCGCCCAGTGCCACAGCACGCGCCGCAGCTGATCAGAGCTGCCCACGCCGCGCCAGGTACGTGTTCAGCGCCGGGTTGTCGATGTCCTTGGCCAGCCACGGAATGGTCTCCGCGGCGGCGGTGTCGCCCAGGACGGCCCGGTGCGAGTGCGCCCGGACCACGAGTTCGCGCAGTGCGCCGCGGCTGGCCATGGTGCCCAACCGGTCGGCGTAGTCCCCGGCGGCGGGGGAGCCGGCGTCGATCGCGACCTCGGCGGCCGTGTCCAGCAGCCGCGCCCGGTACCAGAGATACCAGGGCGTGGTGTCGAGCCCCCGCTTCAGCCAGGATTCGGCCGCGGCCTGATCATTCAGCGCCATGCTGAGCCGGGCCTTGGCCCCCGCGGCCAGGGTCAGGTAGCAGTGGTCGCCGGCGACGTCGGCCATCACCCACGAACGGTCGATCAGGGGAGCAGCGTTCTCCAGCCGGCCTGCGGCGAGGAACGTCTCRCCGCGGAGCCCGGCGACAAAGGGTTCGAACGCCGTCCAGTGCTCGGCCGCGATCAGTTCCTGGGCCCGGTCCAGGCATTCGGCCGCTGGCTCCAAATCCCCGCGCAGCAGATGCACCCGGCCGGCCAGGGCCGTGCTGAACGCCAACAGACGGCGGCCACCCACGGCGGTGGCGAGCCGGCTCGATTCGGCCAAAGCCGCCAGCGCCTCGCCGTAATGCGCGGTGTCCGAAGCCGCCATGCCCTGGATGGCCAGGATCCTGGAGCGTTCGTCGTCGAAGCCGTCCGCCGCCCGGGCCGCCTGCTCCAGCCAGCCGGCCGCACGGTCCGGAATGCCCCGCTGCACGGACAAATAGCCCAGCTCCCGGTACGCGGCCGCCGCCACCCGCGACGCCGGCCGCCCGGGGTTCCGTCCCCCCGACGCCAGCGGCTCCTGGTCCAATCCTTCCGACTTGAGCGCCTCTGTTCGTAAAGCCCGGTGCAGGAGATCGGCCACCTCGGCGCCGCGGCCGCCGGCCTGATGGATCAGCGCCCCGGACAAGGTGACCAGCGATTCGGCGAGCAGATGGTGGTCGCCGGTCCGTTGCGCGATCTCGGCTGCGAGGCGCAACTGCTCCAGTCCGCGGTCCACCGAGCCGGCCGAGAGCGAGGCCTCGGCGGCATCCAGGTAGGACCGCACCGCCGCCGAACTGGCCGGCAGCCCGGGCTCGGCCGGGGGCGCCGCATCTGCCAGTGCCCGGCGCACCTCCGCGGGCACGCCGAGCCCGAGCTCCCGGCGGTAGAGCTCGCGGCACTTGTCGGCCTGTTCCCGCGCCCGCCGGTAGTCACCGAGGGCGAGCAGGGCCTTGATCAGCACGGCGTGGCAGTCGGCGTTGAAGGGGTCCAGGTGCAGCGCGCGGGTGGCGAGGTCGACGGCGTCGTCCGCCCTTCCGGCCGCCAGCGCGGCGAGCGATGCCTCGTAGAGCAGCGTCAGGACAGAGTTCTCGAGCCGGTGCCGCTGGTCCTCCAGCCAGGACTCGAAAGCCGGGCATTCTTCGAAGGCGAGTCCCTCCAGGAGTTCGCCGTCGAAGGTGCGGGGGTCTGCGCCGCCGGCTGGTTGCAGGGCCGCCAGCACATCGCAGTTCCAGCCGGCCGGCAACACGAGCCGCAGCGGGTCGCCGCCGACCGAATCCGCGCCGAGGGTCCGGCGCAGCTCGGAGAGGTTCCAGCGCAGGGCGCCGAGGGGGTCCTCGGCATCGGGGAACAGGAGAGCCGCCGTCCGGGCCCGGCCGGTGCCGCCCGGTTGCAGCGCGAGGTAGGCCAGCACAGCCCACGCCTTGCGGCCCCGGGGCTGCCGGGGTGCGGTGCCAGCGGACTCGATCCGGGGCGGACCGAGGAGCCGGATCCAAGTCTCGGCCATAAGAGTCATGCTACGCCGCTGGTGGGGGAGCGGGAGGGGCAGACGGTGAGCGTGAGGCGGGAGAACGACGGCGCCCGGCCGGCGCGGGATCGGAGCCGAAGGGAGCCGGAAGCGGGCGGAAAAACCACAGCGGAAAATGCTCACACGGTGGCTCACACGGTGGGTGCGGAAACTGGACATGTCCCCACAAAAGGACCGGAAACCTGAACCCCAGCCGCAAAACCAAACCCGCACCGATCGCCCGGGATTCCGGCCCAACAAACCTGATTCATCATCAGCCCCAACAACCAGCTCCATCACTCGCCCGAGGTGCTCTTCACATGGAATTTGCCGCTCTCCTGCTCGCCGGACTCCTGGTCTTCGCAGCCGTCGCCACCATCGTCGCGGTCGTCCGCGACGGCCGGGGCCACACCCCTCCCATCCGGTCCACCCGCCCCTGGATGGCAGGCAACCTGCCCAGCGAATCGTACGCATCCCTGCGGTCCCTCCAGGGCTGACTGAATCCCGGCAGCCACACGCCAGTATCCGCACGGGCCTGACCCCCGCCTCC
>NZ_JBFTZL010000227.1:0-5139 GCF_056406825.1 Arthrobacter sp. P1_A5
CGGCAACGTCGCTCATGCTGCCGACCGACCGTCTGCGCGAGGCGGGACGCGAGGTGGGCCGGCAGATTGCCGAGCAGATCGAGGCATCCGAGGAGGTCCAGCAGGTGGTCTCACGGCTGGAGACCCGGTACGACGAAAAGGCCGAGGGGACGGTCCGGAGATCGCTGCTGGCAGACGAGAACGACCAGCTGCCCAACGCCGACGCTCTTGGTGCCGCCGTCGAGGCGTACCTGGCCCGTAAAGAACCCGGCGAATAAATACTATTTATCCTGAGCCGGGCATAATGGGGGAGTGACCTCTCCCCGCGCCTGGCTGATCTGGATCGTCGGGATCTTCGCCTATCTCGTGGCGGTCAGCCAACGGACCTCCTTCGGGGTGGTCGGCCTGGAGGCAACGGAACGCTTCCATGCCAGTGCCGCGGAGATCTCCTTCTTCACCGTGCTGCAGCTGCTGGTTTATGCGGCGCTGCAGATTCCTGTGGGCATTCTGGTGGACCGGTTTGGCTCCCGCGCGATGCTCGCGGGCGGCGGTGTCCTGATGGGACTCGGCCAGCTTCAGCTGGCGTTTGCCGACAACATTCCCGGCGGAGTCCTGGGACGTGTGCTGGTGGGCGCCGGTGACGCCATGACGTTTATTTCCGTCATCCGGCTCATCCCGCTCTGGTTTGCCCCGGGGCGCGTCCCGCTCCTGACGCAGTTGACCGGCATGTCCGGCCAGCTCGGCCAGCTCTTCAGCGTGGTGCCGTTCGCCATGATCCTGCACTCCGCGGGGTGGACTCCCGCCTTCCTGACGCTCGCCGCGATGTCCGGCCTCGCCGTCGTGCTGGTGCTGATCCTGCTCCAGGACCTTCCGCCCGGGCACTCCGCACCGGCACAGTCCCAGGGGCTGCGCGCCACCGGCATTTCGCTGGGACACGCCTGGCGGCAACCCGGGACCCGGCTCGGGCTGTGGAGCCACTTCACCGTCCAGTTCAGCGGCACCGTTTTTGCCATGACGTGGGGCTACCCTTTCCTGATTTCCGCCGAGGGACTGGACCGCGGCACGGTCTCGGCCCTCATGGCGCTGTACGTCGCCGGCGCCATCGCCGCCGGACCCCTGATGGGCCGATTCGTTGCCCGGCATCCGCTGCGGCGCTCCACTATGGTGCTGCTCATTTCCGGATGCACCGCTGCCGCCTGGGCGGCGGTTCTGCTGGTGCCGGGACGCGCGCCGCTCTGGCTCCTGGCTGCGCTGGTGGTGACCCTCGCCGTCGGCGGCCCCGGTTCCATGATCGGCTTCGATTTCGCCCGGACCTTCAACCCGGCCCACCGGCTCGGCACCGCCACCGGGATCGTCAACGTGGGCGGCTTCATCGCAGCGCTCGTGTCCATTTACCTGATCGGGCTGGTGCTCGACGTCCTGCATGCCTCCGGGTTCTCGCAGGGGGAGCTCTACGGCCTGGATCCGTTCCGCGTGGCCCTGAGCGTGCAGTTCCTGCTGCTGGCCGGGGGAGCAGGAGCCATCATGGTGACCCGGCGGAAGGTCCGGCGCCAGATGGCGGCCCAGGGAGTCATGGTTCCGCCGCTGCTCAAGTCCCTGGCCGAGCAGCGCAGGCTGGTCGCGGAGCGCCGCCGCACGCCCTGAACCAGCTGTTTGGGCGGTATGGGCTGGTCTGCCGGCGATTGTCATCAGGCGTTCGTGCCTTTGTGCGTCCAGTCACTGTTGCTTATCCACGGATGGCTATCCCCGGTCGTCTATCCACCGTCGTTTATCCACATAGCGCAACCCGGTACTGTCGCCGGGGACGCGGCCGCCGCGAAGCTGGGCTTATGACAGCTCCCGATCACCTGAGAATCACCGGCCCCGAAGACATCCTGGGCTTCATCCCGCACTCCCTCGGCTACTGGCCGGAAAACAGCCTCGTGGCCATGACCTTGCAGGGCAAACGTCTCGGAGCCACCTTGCGGGTCGACCTCCCCGTGCCCGGAGGCGGCTCAGGCCGGAAGGACATGCTGGCCGGTTTCGCCCGAAATGTCGTGGCCTATCTGCAGGCGGACGACGCGGCCGACGGTTCGCTGCTGGCCTTCTTCACTGACGCCGACTCCGACGCCGACGCCGACACGGAGACGGACAGCGCCGGCGACGGCCATGCGTGGGCGGACCTGCTCAAAGAACTCGAGCTTGCCCTTGAGGCAGCCGGATTGCCGTTGAGGGATGCCTGGATTATCGGTACTGAGTTCTGGCGCAACGCACACTGCAGCGATCCGGACTGCTGTGGGATGCCCGGCCGTCCGGTCGAGCAGATCAGGAACAGCAGGCTCAACGCCGAGATGGTCTACCGCGGCAGCAGCGTCGGCGCGGTCCCCGGCACCCAGGGGACCAGCCCGGCGCCGCTGCCGGTGGACCCCGCGGTGAGCCTTGCCGAGTGCGGCTGGGCGGAGCAATTCTCCCCGCGACGGCGGGACCGGGCCCAATTCGACCAGGTCCTCGATGTCTGGATGATGGCCATGCAGGCCGCCATTGGCCAGGAGCCCCTTCCGGTCCCCACCCCGGGTGACGTGGCTAGGGGTGCCGTCCCCGACGCCGGGACCGACGCCGGGACCACCGGCTCCGGGACGCCCGATCCCTGGACCATTGGCCGGCCGCTTCAGCTCTCACCGGAACTCGCCGGCTACCTGCGGGCCAGCCTGTGCATTCCGTCATGGCGGGATGCGGTCCTGGTGATGGCGGCCGCCGGACGGTCCGCGGCCGAACGCGGCCCCGAGGACTTCGGTATCTTCGACCCAGACCCCGGGTCCGCCGCTTTCCCCGATAACACGCCCGCCTCACGGCCCCGACCGACGCCCAGCCCCCTGCCGGGTCCAATGTCCGGCCGCACTTCCCGGTCCGGGACCGCTCCGCGGATGCCCCTGCCGGTGGCACCCGGCAGCGGCGGGTCCGCCGCCGGCGCCGTGCCTGCAGCCGGAGCTGTTCCCGGTTACGGAGAAGTCCTGCTCGGACTGGCGCCGTCGGTTCCGGACTGGACCCTGATGGTCGGGCTCGAGCGGGTCCTGGAACGGCTCGGCCGCCTTGGTGACGGGGAAGCAACGGCAGCCGCCGTGACGGCGCGGGGCTGGATCGAATGGTGCCGTGGCCGCGGCTCCTACGCCGACGCGCTCTACCGTCAGGCCTTGCAGGGCCACCCGGGATACAGGCTCGCGGAACTGCTGGCAGAGCTTGGCCGGCGCGGCACCCTTTGCGGCTGGGCTGYCAGGCGGGAGGCGGCCTGGCAGAAGTTTGCCCCGGACGCGGCATGAGGTCCTGACGCGGCGTGCGAGCCGCCGCGATATCGTCGACCCGGCGTCGCGAAAGGCACCCGGCCTGAAAACCGTGAGACAATGGTTGCCGAGACCCGGTTGGGTCCGTGTATCAAGTGCCCTAAATGATCCTTGGAAACAGGGAACATTAAGGCCGCGCCAGCAGTTCTACTAAGTGGCTCTGCTGGTCGTGGTTGCACCTGATGTTGAACACGGACTTGACAGGGTCATAGTGGTGTTGCCCGTATGGTGATTCCGCAGACCGCAGCTAGAAAGGTTTTCAGTGACCCCGTCTTCCGCGAAGAAGGAACCCGCCGACCAGGCCGAATTGTCCCCTGAGGAGAAGAAGGCGGCGACCAACGCCAAGCGCGCCGCCACGCGCGCAGCCAACAAGGCTGTCAAGGACGCCGCTTCCGCAGAGGGTGGCGACACCGTCGCCAAGCCTGAGCCCAAGAAGCGCGGGCCCAAGCCCGGCGCGAAAGCCGCGGCAGAAGCCGCCGGCAACTCTGCCAGTACGTCTGACGATGACGTCGACGCCGAAGAGGATCTCGACGACATCACGCCCGACGCCGCCGAGCTCGGCGACGAAGTAGAAGGCGAGGAAGTCGCCGGCAAGGCCGCGGCCACCACCGGCTCCGGCTTCGTCTACTCCGACGCCGACGACGACGACGCTCCGGTGCAGCAGGTTATGTCTGCCGGCGCCACCGCCGACCCCGTCAAGGACTACCTGAAGCAGATCGGCAAGGTCGCCCTGCTGAATGCCGAACAGGAAGTAGACCTGGCCCTGCGGATCGAGGCCGGTCTCTTCGCTGAAGAAAAGATCGCCGCCGACGACGGCACTATGGACCCGAAACTCAAGCGCGAGCTCGAATTCGTCATCCACGACGGCAAACGGGCCAAGAACCACCTGCTGGAGGCCAACCTCCGCCTCGTCGTCTCGCTGGCCAAGCGCTACACCGGCCGCGGCATGCTGTTCCTGGACCTGATCCAGGAAGGCAACCTGGGCCTGATCCGTGCGGTCGAGAAATTCGACTACACCAAGGGCTTCAAGTTCTCCACCTACGCCACCTGGTGGATCCGCCAGGCGATCACCCGCGCCATGGCCGACCAGGCCCGCACCATCCGCATCCCGGTGCACATGGTGGAAGTCATCAACAAGCTGGCCCGCGTCCAGCGCCAGATGCTGCAGGACCTCGGCCGCGAACCCACCCCGGAGGAACTGGCCCTCGAACTCGACATGACCCCGGAAAAGGTCGTGGAGGTCCAGAAGTACGGCCGCGAGCCCATCTCGCTGCACACCCCCCTTGGCGAGGACGGCGACTCCGAATTCGGCGACCTCATCGAGGACTCCGAAGCCGTGGTTCCCGCGGATGCCGTGAGCTTCACCCTGCTGCAGGAACAGCTGCACTCGGTGCTGGACACCCTCTCCGAGCGCGAAGCCGGCGTGGTAGCAATGCGCTTCGGCCTTACCGACGGCCAGCCGAAGACTTTAGACGAAATCGGCAAGGTCTACGGTGTGACGCGTGAGCGCATCCGCCAGATCGAATCCAAGACCATGTCCAAGCTGCGGCACCCGTCGCGCTCACAGGTCCTGCGCGACTACCTGGACTAAGCGCCACTGGTCGCAGACCGGGTAAAGGTTCCCAGCAATGCGGGGTCGCTTCCCGCCCATCCTCACCGGAGGAACGGGCCGGAAGGGACCCCGCATTGCTTTTTGCCGCTGCGGCGGGGTGCACGGCACCTAAGCGAACCGGCACCTGACGAACCAGCACTTAACGAATCAGCACTTAACGAATCAGGGCCCCTCCGGTATGGAGGGGCCCTGATGCAGTGGTCTCAGGTCGCCGGGAACCCTGTAGGGTGC
>NZ_JBFTZL010000228.1:0-5121 GCF_056406825.1 Arthrobacter sp. P1_A5
GGCAGGACCCGCGCGGCGGCCGCCACGGCCCGGTTCAGCCCGGCGTTCATGCGGCGGCTGGTGCTCGCCGCCGTCGGACTGCAGCTGCTGACGGCGCCGCTGGCCAGCGCGGCCACTGCGCCTGGCGGGTCCGGACCGGAAAGACCCGGTCCGGCAGCGGTATCGGCATCCTGGACTCCGTCACCCGGGGAGGCCTTGGCACCTGAGCCACAAGGGCCGGGAGCCGGTTCCGCGCTGGATCCGCGGTGGAAGCCGCTGAGCCCGATCGTGGATGCCGGGCCCCTGGCCGCACGCCATGTGCGCACACAGGACTTCCCCGGCGCCCGCAGGGAGGTCACGGTCCGGTCCGGCGATTCGCTGTGGAGCATCGCCGCGGCGGCGCTGGGGCCGTTGGCTTCCGACGCCGACATCGCCAGAGAGTGGCCCCGGCTCTATGCGGGCAACCGCGACGCTATCGGAGCCGACCCGCACTTCCTGCGGCCCGGACAGGTCCTGGTCCTCCCGCCGCCGCGCTAGGGGGCCGCCGCACCACACGCCGGGCCGCAACTCCGGCCCCACCCCGGCCCACCGAAGGCCACAGGACAAGCCGGTCGGAAGATTCGCCCGGTTCCAGCCACCCGCATCAGCCGCAAGCCACCCGCACCAGCCATCAGCAAAGGAACCGACATGAACGCAGTCACCGGGATCCGCTCAGCCGCGGCGACCCCCGTCCCGCACGCCCCCGCCCTCCGGGTTGTGTCCGGCACGGCAACACCACCGGCCAACCACGCCACTGCGGCCCCGCCGCCGCTGCGCGTTGTTGACGAGGCCCGCGAGATTTGTGCGATTTCCCGGAGCACCGTGCAGGCGGCGATCGAAGTGCTGGCCGGGACGCGGCCCGCACAGCAGCTCTCCCGGCGCCTGGACCCGCGCTGCCTGGCGGCCCTGCAGCACCGAGCCGCATTGACCCGCCGGGTTGCCTCCGGCAGCTCGCCAACGGCAGGCAGGCTGCACCGCAACCCGTCCGTCAGGTCCGTCCGGGCCTGCCGCGTGTCAGATGACGTCTACGAGGCCAGCGCGGTGGTGGTCGAGGAATCACGGGTTCGCGCGGTCGCGCTGCGGCTGGAGCGCGGCACGGCGGCCTGGCGCGTCACCGTGCTGGAGATCGGCTGAACGGCACCGCCGCAGGCACAAAACAGGCAGAGAGTCCGCACAAAACAAGCAGGGAGTCCGCAGAAAACGAGCAGAAAGCCGGCAAAAGAGAAAAGAGAGGCAGAGAACCGGCAGAAGCCAGTAGCCGGCCGAAGGCAGGAACCTGCGGAACCGGGCCGGTCTGCAAGGGAATGCCCGGCATGTAAGGGAAAGGAGGCGCAAACACGGGAGGACCGGAGCAAATGCTCCGGTCCTCCCGTGTTGGCCTCGTGCCTAGCGCCGCTTCTTCTTCGCAGCGCGGCGGCCGATGTCCTGCGCCGCGGCCTTGGCCGGGTTTCCCGAACGTCCGGAGACCTTCGCCTCGATCCGGGTCTGGGCGGCACCGTCCTCGCCAGGGGCGGTGTACTGCAGCTGCGCGGGTTTCTCCGGGGCTTCGAGCCCGGCAGCATGGATCTGCGGCTCGTGGTGTTCGGTGTGCTGGCCCTCGGCGTCCGCCACCACAACGTCTTCGGCCGGCGTCACTTCGACGTCGAGGTTGAACAGGAAGCCGACGCTCTCCTCGCGGATGGCCTCCATCATGGCTTGGAACATGATAAAGCCCTCGCGCTGGTACTCGACCAGAGGGTCACGCTGGGCCATGGCGCGCAGCCCGATGCCCTCCTTGAGGTAGTCCATCTCGTAGAGGTGTTCCTGCCACTTGCGCCCGATGACGGAAAGGACCACCCGGCGCTCGAGTTCGCGCATGCTCTCGGAGCCAATCGCCTGCTCCCTGGCCTGGTAGACCAGACGGGCATCGGAAAGGATCTCTTCCCGGAGGAACTCGGTCGTGATCCGGGACTTGCCGCCGGCCTCGTCAATGACGTCGCGCGGGGTGAAGCTCACGGGGTACAGGGTCTTGAGGTTGGACCACAGGAGGTTGAAGTCCCAGTCATCGCCGGTGCCCTCGGCTGTGGCTTCGTCGATGAAGGCGTTGATGGTGTCTTCCAGGAAGTACTGGACCTTCTCGTGGAGGTCATCGCCTTCGAGGATGCGGCGCCGGTCACCGTAGATCGCCTCGCGCTGGCGGTTCAGGACGTCGTCGTACTTCAGCACGTTCTTGCGCTGTTCGGCGTTGCGGCCTTCCACCTGGCCCTGGGCCGAGGCGATGGCACGCGAGACGAGCTTGGATTCGAGTGCGACGTCGTCGGGCACCGAGCTGTTCATGAGCCGCTCGGCCGCGCCGGAGTTGAACAGGCGCATCAGGTCATCGGTCAGGGAGAGGTAGAACCGGGACTCGCCGGGGTCGCCCTGGCGTCCGGAACGGCCGCGGAGCTGGTTGTCGATGCGGCGGGACTCGTGCCGTTCGGTGCCGAGCACGTAGAGTCCGCCCAGGTTCAGGACTTCCTCATGTTCGTCCTTGACGGACTGCTTGGCGGATTCGAACACCTCGGGCCACGCGGCCTCGTATTCCTCGGAGTTCTCCTCCGGGTCCAGGCCGCGCTTGGCCATTTCGGCGACGGCGGTGAATTCCGCGTTGCCGCCGAGCATGATGTCGGTACCGCGGCCGGCCATGTTGGTCGCGACCGTGACGGCGGCCTTGCGGCCTGCCTGGGCCACGATGGACGCTTCACGGGCATGGTTCTTGGCGTTCAGGACCTCGTGCCGGACGCCTTCCTTGGCCAGCAGCCGGGAGAGGTATTCGCTCTTCTCGACGCTGGTGGTGCCGACGAGGACAGGCTGGCCGTTTTCGTGGCGTTCGGCGATGTCCTTGACGACTGCGTCGAATTTGACGGTCTCGTTCTTGTAGACGAGGTCGGCCTGGTCGATCCGTGTCATGTCGCGGTTGGTCGGGATGGCGACGACGCCGAGCTTGTAGGTGCTCATGAACTCGGCGGCCTCAGTCTCGGCCGTGCCGGTCATGCCCGCAAGCTTGGCGTACATGCGGAAGTAGTTCTGCAGCGTCACGGTGGCGAGCGTCTGGTTCTCGGCCTTGATCTCGACGCCTTCCTTGGCTTCGATGGCCTGGTGCATGCCTTCGTTGTAGCGGCGGCCGGCGAGAATGCGGCCGGTGTGCTCATCGACGATCAGCACCTCGCCGTCGAGGATGACATAGTCCTTGTCGCGCTTGAACAGCTCCTTGGCCTTGATGGCGTTGTTCAGGAAGCCGATCAGGGGCGTGTTGGCGGACTCGTAGAGGTTGTGGATGCCGAGGTAGTCCTCGACCTTTTCAATGCCGGCCTCGAGGACACCGACGGTGCGCTTCTTCTCATCGACTTCGTAGTCGGTCTCGGCCTGCAGGCGTGTGACCACCTTGGCGAATTCGCTGTACCAGCGGTTGGTGTCCCCCTGGGCCGGACCGGAGATGATGAGCGGGGTGCGGGCCTCGTCGATGAGGATCGAGTCCACTTCGTCGACGATGGCGAAATGGTGGCCGCGCTGGACCAGTTCCGAGCTGTCCCACGCCATGTTGTCGCGCAGGTAGTCGAAGCCGAATTCGTTGTTCGTTCCGTACGTGATGTCCGCGGCGTACTGTTCGCGGCGCAGCGCAGGGTCCTGGTTGGACAGGATGCAGCCGCTGGTGAGGCCGAGGAAGCGGTAGACGCGGCCCATGAGGTCTGACTGGTATTCGGCGAGGTAGTCGTTCACGGTGACGACGTGGACGCCCTTGCCGGTGAGGGCGTTGAGGTAGGCCGGAGCGGTGGCCACCAGGGTCTTGCCTTCACCGGTCTTCATTTCCGCGATGTTGCCCAGGTGCAGGGCGGCGCCGCCCATGAGCTGGACATCGAAGTGGCGCATGCCGAGGGTACGGGACGAGGCCTCGCGCACGGCCGCGAACGCTTCGGGCAGCAGATCGTCGAGCTTCTCGCCGGCCTGGTGGCGTTCGCGCAGCCGGTCAGTTTCTTCACGGAGCTCGGCGTCCGTGAAGGTCTGGAAGGAGCTCTCCAGGGCATTGATGGAATCGGCATAGTTCCGCAGTTGCCGCAGGGTTTTTTTGTCACCCGTGCGGAGAAGTTTTTCGATAAGTGATGCCACGTGAAGTTGCTCCCAGTCTCAAGCTGCCGAATTCTGGCGTGTTTAGTCTACGGGAGAGACGCAAGGCCGGTGGCGCCTGTTCCCTCACAGCGGATAGTGCGGTTTACCGGGCAGCCACGGCTTCGGCGAGCGCCGGTGCAAGGTTCCCCATTGGCGAGACAACTACGTCGTCCAGTCCCAGCCACTCTGCCATGAGCTGCAGTTCCGCGGCGAGTTCGACGGCGGTGTCCTCCGGCGCGCCGGGTTCGGCATGGGCGGCCCTGGCCAGGAGCCGCCCGCCGGCCCGGTCCGCTTTGAGGTCGACCCGTGCGACGATCGCGTCGCGGAGCAGGAACGGCAGGACGTAGTAGCCGTACTTCCGCTTCGGCTCGGGAGTGTAGATCTCGATCCGGTAGTGGAACCCGAAGAGCTCCTCGAGCCTCCGGCGTTCGAACACGAGGGAGTCGAAGGGGCTCAGGAGCGCCCGTCCGGTGGCCGAGCGCGGCAGTTTCGCCTCCACGTGGCGGTACAGGGGCCGGTCCCAGCCGGATACCGTGACCGGCTGCAGCCGGCCGCTGTCCACGAGGTTCCGGACGGCGACGGCGGCGTCCTTCTGCGGTGTCCGGAAATAGTCGGCGAAGCATCGCACAGTCCCGATACCGTGGGCCTGTGCCGCGGCGTCGATCAGCCGGTCCATGGCCGCGGCCGCATCCGGTTCGGGTGCCGCCGCCTCCTTGCCCGGTCCGGGGAGCACCCGGGCGGTGAGGGCGTAGCGCCGTTCGAAGGAGTCGGTCCGCGAGGATGCGGACACAAGTCCCTCTTCGAAGAGATGTTCCAGCACCCTTTTGACGGCGTTCCAGTTCCAGCCCCAGTTGTCCCGCTGCTGGTCTTCCGCGTGGCCGAGCCGGGCTGTCAGTTCGGCGGCGGTCAGCGGCTTCCCGACGGCCAGGGTGTCCAGGACTTTGGCCGCCACCCCGTTGCGCAGTTCGGGGTCCATCG
>NZ_JBFTZL010000229.1:0-5042 GCF_056406825.1 Arthrobacter sp. P1_A5
AAGCACTACCGCTCGATGACGCCCCAAGGGCCCGGCAGCCCAGCTGCCGGGCGCTTGGGCGTTCGGTTCAGCCCTCGTCGGCGCCGAAGGGTGTGACCACGGTGCGGCGGGGCGTCCCTTCGTCGTCGTAGTTCAGGGTGCTGACACGTACGCCGTACAGCGCCGAAAGCTGCGCATCGGCGAGGAGCGGCCCGGCAGGCCCGGTCACCACACCCGCGGCGCCCATCAGGACCACCGAGTCCGCGAGGAACAGGGCGTGGTCCGGGTGATGGGTGCTCACGAGCAGCGACATCCCGGTCCGCACGAGTTCCCTCAGCAGCTGGAGGACCCGGACCTGGTTCTTCAGGTCCAGCCCGGTGGACGGCTCATCCAGGACGAGGAGCCGCGAACCGCCCGCGATAGCCCGCGCAATCAGGACCAGCTGCTGCTCGCCCCCGCTCAGCGTCGGAAACAGCCGGCCGGCCAGGGCGGCGATCCCCACCCGGTCCATGGCGCGGAGCGCGGCGGCCCTGTCCCGGCTGCCGGGGGAGCGGAAGACGCCGATGTGGCGGGCACGGCCCATGACCACCATGTCCAGGGCCGGGTAGCCGAACGTGCTGCCGCGCGCCTGGGGAACATAGCCCGCCGTCTCGGACCTGCGCACCGCACCCTCCTGTACGGCCAACATGCCGGCCGCGCAGCGCACCAGGGTCGTCTTGCCGCTGCCGTTAGGCCCCAGGACCGCGGTCACGGTGCCCGGCGGCACCGAGAAGCTGAGATCCTTGAACACCCAGTTCTGCGGTGAATAGCCGAACCCGGCCCCGCGCAGCTCAAGCACCGTCCCAGATCCTCTCCCGGTTCCGGCGCAAGAGCACGAAGAAGACCGGTGCGCCGATCAGGGCGGTCAGGACGCCCAACGGGATTTCCCCGGCCGTGGCGGTGCGCGCGATGGTGTCGATGGCGATCAGGTAGGCCCCGCCCAGCAGGAAGGAGACCGGCAGCAGCACCCGGTGGTCCGGTCCCACCCACATGCGTGCGAGGTGCGGGATGACCAGCCCCACCCAGCTGATGACGCCGCTGACGGCGACGGCCCCGGCGACCATGAGGGCCACGGCGGCGAGGACCGCCCAGCGCAGGGGGCGGGGCCGGAGCCCCAGGGCGGTGGCGTCGTCGTCGCCGAGCGAGAGCACATTGATCCGCCACCGCAGGGCCAGCAGGACGACGCCGCCGGCAGCGATCGGAATGAGGGCCACCAGCACTTTCGCCCAGGTGGCGGTGGAGACACTGCCAAGCAGCCAGAAAACGATGGCGGGCAAGGTGGTGAACGGGTCCGCCAGATACGTCACCAGGGCCACCAGGGCGGAGAAGAACGAGGCCGTGACGATTCCGCCGAGGACCACCATGAGGATGTGGGCGCCGCCCCGCCCGGACGTGATGAGGAAGACGATTCCCAGTGCCAGCAGCCCGAAGCCGAACGATCCGCCGACGAGGGCGAGGGGGCCCAGGCCCAGCAGCAGGGCCAGGGCACCGCCGAAGGAGGCGCCCGAGGAGACGCCGATGACCTCCGGGCTGACCAGGGGATTGCGGAACACGGCCTGCAGGGCCGCGCCACCGATTGCGAGGGCGCCACCGACCAGCAGGGCCAGCAGGACCCTGGGCAACCTGACCAGCAGCACCACGTTTTCCTCGGCCGCGGGAAGGCCCGGGCCGAAGGGAACTATTCGCGAGGCCAGGATCTGCACGACATGGTCCAGGGGCACGCTGTAGCGGCCGCTGGCGAGTGCAACCGCCGACACGGCCGCCAGGACTGCTCCGGAGAGCAGGCATGGACCGATGACCTGGCGCAGCCCCGGTCCCCGGCCGCCGGGGGGTCCCGTGGTCAGAGGCTGGGCCTCACGAAGCATCGAACTGCCGGTAGTTGGCCGAGGTGCCGTTGGCTTCGGTCCAGAGGATCTTGTCCAGCTCGGGAGCCGATGGCCGGTGGCGGTACAGGAAGTCGAAGTAGTCGTTTGTCTCGTCCCTCAGCGTGGAGCGGTTGCCGGAGGGGAAACTGACATCTGTGAGCCAGCGCCACATCAGTGGCGATTCCTGCCCGGGGGGATCCCAGCGGTAGCCGCCCAGCGGGACCTTGTAGACGCGGCGGGAGCGCACGGCGGAGACGCTTTGCCACACCGGGTTGGCGTAGACGTCGGCGGGCATCGCGTCGTCGAAGTTCCCGAGCAGGATGATTTCCGGATCCCAGGCCAGGACCTGTTCGACGTCTACGTCCACCATGCCCTTGCCGTGAAGGCCCTGCGGGCCGGTGGCGGGGTTGTGTGCCCCGATGAGCTTGATGTAGAAGTCGTTGTAGCTGCCGTTTCCGGCCACCTTGAGGCCGCCGCTGAACCTGTTGAAGTAGACGATGCCCGGGCCGCCGGTGCCGCGGGCGGCGGCCTCGGCCTGGATGGCCTTCTGTTGCCCGTCGCTGCGGGCCTTCATCTGCACGGCCCGGTCCGGGCGGCCCAGCATCGTTGCGAAGAGCGCGGTCCACGTGTCCACGTCCTGCTGCGTGCCGGTGTTCGTGATGCCCAGGACCTTCATCCCGGCCTGTTCCAGCGGTGCCGTCAGCTGCGCATCGCTCCACTGGACCACGACGTCGGGGTTCAGCGCCCGGATGCTTTCGACATTGGGCGTGAAGTCGGTCGTGGCGATGTCGTGCGGGATGTTCAGGGCCTCCGGGTACATGGCGCCCATGGCGCCGTCGCGCATCGCCACCCAGGAGGCGTTGTGCATCCCGGCGAGATGGCTGGCGCCCTGGTCGACGGCGGCGAGCAGGGAAGCGGCGGGCATGGGAATGGTCACCACCCGGGTGACCGGGCGGTCGAAACTCAGGACGGTCCCGCGCTGGTCCGTGACCTGGATCCCGGCCGGGCCGGAGGCAGAACCCGGGGGCGCAGTCCCGGCAGTCCCTGCCGGCGGCGTTGACTGCGGCGACGACTGTGGCGCCGTGCCGGCCGCGGCGCAGGAAGCGAGGAACAGCGCCCCTCCGCCGTAGAGGGCCGCTGCCAGTACAGATCGTCGGTTGGCTTCGGGGATGCTCATCGGCCTACCTCCCGGGAAGGACCGCGCGCAACGGCCTTTCGCTCCGCGCCGGCCACAGCAATGGTCCCGGTGCGGCATTTCCTCACAGCATCCGCCGAATGCGCAGGGGTGTCAATGCCGGTCACGCCGGGCATTGTTCGCCGACGGGCGCCGGTGCTAGCCTCGCTGGTATCCCCTGTGAAACGAGGCCACGGGATGGAAATCAACGGCGCCCAACTGTTTGTCCGCTACGCGTATCCGCCGAATTCGCGGGGCAGCTGCGGGCCGCCTGACAGCGACGCGCTGCTGCACTATGGCCAGTCCGGGGTGACCGACGCGGGCCTGCGCGAACTTGCGAAGGGGTTCGCCGGCGCCTGGCCGTACCTGGAGCTCATCGCCGGTGCCACCGGCAACCCGGACCCGCTGGACTACGCGGTGGTGGAGGCCWACTGGGTGGGAAACACGCTGCTGGACTCCGTGGGTGTGCGCAGCATCGGCAATTCCATGGAGGACCGGTTCCGCGCACGGACCGGGCATCAGTTCCCGCACCTGATGGAAGGGGTCCTGGCCGGCGGCGTCCCCCATCACAGCTTCCACGTCCTGGAAATCTATCCGTGGACGGGACTCCTGCGCGATGACCGGCGCTCATCCACGGCCCTGAACGTCCTTGACCAATGCCGCATCCGGTGGGGCGAGGTGGTGGCCGTCGAAGGGGACAGCGCCCTCGTGCGCTCGCGGCCCCTGGCGTGGGACGGGATGGCGCTGTCGCTGGGTGAACCGGTGATCGAGACGGCCAAGTACGCCGTGGCCGGGTCCGGCTTCATCGCTGACCTCATGCCCGGGGACATGGTGTCCCTCCACTGGGACTGGGTGTGCGACCGGCTCTCGCCCGCCCAGCTCCACCGGCTCCAGCACTACTTTGCGCGCCACCTCAAGATCGCGAATTCCGGCGTGGAGCACCGCGGCGCCGCGATCGCCCTCGAATAGCGGGCGTCTTAAGTTCCTTCAGTGGAAAGTTCCTTCAGCGGGGGAGTCCAGCCAGTGGGTAGTGAAGGCTACGGGACCGTGTCGGTGGGGTCCGGGCCCCGTCCCATGAGCTCAAGTCCCGTCATCGCACGGTCGGCACCTTCCTGGTCCAMGCGTTCCAGGGCGAAGCCCATGTGGATCAGGACCCACGTGCCGCTCTCCACAGGGCCGTCATCGAGGAGGCCAATGTTGATTTTGCGCTCCACTCCGGCCACATCCACGAGGGCGAGTTGCCCGTTGTAGCCGTCGATCACTTCGATGATCCGGCCCGGTATTCCCAGACACATCCGTGGTTCCTCCTCAGCCTGCTTCATCCGGAGCCGCGCTCGCGGGCGCCGCATCTGCGTTCGTGATGCGGGCTGCCACCAGGGTGCGGACTGCTTCCACGGCTGCCGGAACGGCGCGGGACACGTCCTCGGACAGTCCCATGCCCTCGTCCGTTCGCCCCGCGACGCAGCCCACCAGGTAGGTCTCCGGCAGCGATCCGCCCAAAACACGCAGACGGCGAAGGACAGCCAGCGGGTCCATGCCGTGCGGATCGAAGGCCGGATCGGCCCGCAGGCCGGCCGGCGTCAGCGGACCGCCGCTTTCCAGGTCCTCCACCCGGATCTTCAGGATCCGGAGCGTTCCCGCGCCTGCGCTCCCGTCCGCCGGGGCCGGGAGCACATCCACGAGCACCAGCGCATCCACCCCGTCCAGGAGATCGTAGGCGAGGTGCAGCCCGCGGATCCCGTAGTCCCGCACCTGGACCTCCTCCGGCGCCCAGCCGGGCAGGCCGGACTGCTCCTCGGCCAGCCGGCGGGCGACGGCCGGCCCAAATCCGTCGTCGCGAAGGAACACGTTCCCCACGCCCGCCACGAGGACCCCGCTCACACCGGGCCTCACATGCTCCGCATTCGCACGTAGCGCTTGATGTCCGGAATTGAACGCAGGCCGACGACGGCTGCTGCCAGGCCCGCGGCCAGCAAGAGCACGAC
>NZ_JBFTZL010000230.1:0-5032 GCF_056406825.1 Arthrobacter sp. P1_A5
GCACCGATGCGGAGCGGGCCACCTACCAGACGCTGCATGCCGCATCCCGTGCCGGCCAGCACCTGAGGACCGGCCTAAACCCGGCCGGCGCGGCCAAGGCCAGCAAACAGCTGCGCAGCCTCCTGGGCTGTGACGCCCTGGCCATCACGGATACAACCGGCGTGCTCGCGTGGGACGGCGCCGGCGAGGAACTCAAACCTGCCCTGATGGGGCTCGCGTCTAAAGTGTTCGAAGGCGGCCACCTCGCCGTCATTCCGGCGGGCGAACTCCAGCTCCTGGCCGCCGGCGACGGCGGCGTGACGCTGGCGCCGGAGGTGGAGCGCGCCGTCGTGATCGCCCCGATCAAAACCGGCGCGCGTGTGGTGGGTGTGGTGGCCGCCTTCGCGCCGGCCGCCGGCGCCGGACTGGTCCGCGCCACCGGCGAGGTGGCTGACTGGGTGGCCACCCAGGTGGAACTCGCCGAGCTCGACGCCTCCCGCACCCTCCTGATGGAGGCGGAAGTCCGGGCCCTCCGCGCCCAGATCAGCCCGCACTTCATTTACAACTCGCTGAACGCGATCGCCTCCTTCATCAACACGGATCCGGTCCGGGCGCGCGAGCTCGTGGTGGAGTTCGCCGATTTCACCCGCTACTCCTTCCGCCGCCACGGCGACTTCACCACCCTGGCCGAGGAACTGCGCTGCATCGACCGCTACCTGCTCCTGGAACGGGCCCGCTTTGGCGACCGCGTGCAGGTCAGCCTGCGGATCGCTCCGGAGGTCCTGAGCACGGTGATTCCCTTCCTGAGCCTGCAGCCGCTGGTGGAAAACGCGGTCCGGCACGGCCTTGAGGCCAAGGAGGGCCCGGGGCACATCTCCATCACGGCGAACGACTCGGGGGCGTTCGCGGAGGTGACGATCGAGGACGACGGCGTGGGCATGGACCCGGACCAGCTCCGCTCCGTCCTTGCCGGGCACAGCGACGGCGACCACGTCGGATTGCGCAACGTCGACGCCCGCCTGCGGCAGGTCTACGGGGACGAGAACGGCCTCGTGATCGAGACGGCACCGGGCGAGGGCACCCTGATCACGATGCGCGTCCCCAAGTCCCAGCCCCGGCACGACGCCTGATTTCCGGTCGGTTCCCGGCGGTGTCGTGCCCGGCGGCAGTTGGCTGACGGGCTGAGCCGGCCACAATGGCCGCGGCAGTAGGCTAGTGGCATGATTAACGTCCTCGTCGCCGACGACGAGCTCCCCGCCGTTGAGGAACTGGCTTTCCTGCTCGGCAGGGATGACCGGATCGGCACCATCCACCGCGCTTCCTCGGGCGCCGAGGCCCTGCGGGCACTGGAGGCCGAAGAAGTCGATGTCATCTTCCTCGACATCCACATGCCGGCGCTGTCCGGGCTGGACATTGCCCGGGTCATCTCCCGCAGCGCCCACCCGCCCGCCGTGGTCTTCGTCACCGCGGACGAGGACTGCGCGCTGGAGGCCTTCGAGCTCGCGGCTGTGGACTACCTCCTCAAGCCCGTGCGCGCCGATCGGCTGGCGAAGTCGATCGGCCGGATCAGCGAGCTGCTCAAGGACGGCGCGCCGGCCCCGGAAATGATCACCGTGGACCTCGGCGGGACCACCAAGATGATCCGGCGCGAGGACGTGACGTACGTCCAGGCGCAGGGCGATTATGCACGGCTGCACACGGCGGAGGCCAGCTACCTCATCAGGGTTCCGCTGGCCGACCTAGAGCAGCAGTGGGCCGACGCCGGGTTCCTGCGCATCCACCGCTCGTACCTGACCGCCTTGGGCCACATCAGCCACATGAAGCTCGCCGCGGCGAGGCCCAGTGTCACCGTGGCCGGGGCCGAACTGCCCATCAGCCGCAGGCACCTCCCGGCGGTCCGGGAAAAGCTCGAAGCAAGCCGTATCCGGCCGCAGGCATGACGCGGGTCCGGGTCACGGCGCCGCGCAGCGTCACTTCGGGAAGTGTCACACCGGGAAGTGCCGCATCGGGCAGCGCCGCCCTGACCGGCGGGCGCTCTGCGGCGGCCTCACAGGAGGCGGCAGAGGAATCCGACGCCGGGCAGCTGTTCGTCCGCTCCCTCATCCGGTCCCAGCTCCGGCTGGGCCTCGTGGTGGCCCTGGGATTCCTGCTGATCATGCTCGCCTTCCCGCTTGTGCTGGGGCTGGTCCCGGGCCTTGCGCACTCCACCATTGCAGGCCTGCCATTCGACTGGGTCCTGCTGGGTGCCGGCATCTATCCGGTGATCGGTCTCAGTGCCTGGCTGTATGTGCGGACCGCGGCAAGGAACGAGGCCCGCTACCGGGACCTCGCTGGCGACAAGTGAGGGACTGGTGAGGGCCCAGGTGAACGGCCCGGCGGGCGGCCACGCACGGGGCCGGGTGAGCGGAACGTGAACCCCGTCGTCGGGGTGGCGGCGTTCGCCGCCGTCTCGCTTGCCACGGCAGTCATCGGTTTCTACGGGCTGCGGATCTCGCGCACCACGGGAGACTTCTACGTGGCGTCCCGGACGGTCAAGCCGTGGTGGAACGCCTCGGCGATCGGCGGGGAGTACCTCTCGGCCGCCAGCTTCCTGGGGGTCGCAGGGCTGATCCTACTCTCCGGCACCGACGCCCTGTGGTATCCGGTGGGGTACACGGCCGGCTACCTGATGCTGCTCCTGTTCGTCGCCGCTCCCCTGCGCCGGTCCGGGGCCTACACGATTCCGGACTTCACCGAGGCGCGCCTCGATTCGCGTGCCGTCCGCCGCGTCACAAGCCTGGTGGTGGTCCTGGTCGGCTGGCTCTACATCGTCCCGCAGCTGCACGGCGCTGCCCTGGCCATCCGGATCACCACCGGGCTGCCGGCGTGGGTGGGCCCGGTGGCGGTGGTCGGCGTCGTCTGCTTCACCGTGGTGGCGGGCGGAATGCGCTCCATCACGTTTGTCCAGGCGTTCCAGTACTGGCTCAAGCTCACCGCGCTGGCGGTGCCCATCGTGTTCATGCTGCTGGCGCTGGGCGGCGGGGACTCCGCCGCGGCGGAGTTGCCGCCGCCCAGTACGGCCAACCCCACGGCGCTGGCGCCCGCGGGCCCCTACCAGATCATTTCGCTGCTGGTGGCCCTGCTCTTTGGCACGCTCGGGCTGCCGCACGTGCTGGTCCGTTTCTACACCAACCCGGACGGGCAGTCCGCCCGCCGGACCACCCTGATTGTCCTGGGCCTGCTGTCCGTCTTCTACTTGTTTCCGACGGCGTACGGCATGCTCGGCCGAGCGTTCGCCCCCGACCTTGCCCGGAGCGGCCAGGCTGATGCCCTGGTTCTGCTGCTGCCCGGCCGGATGATTGGCGGGGTGGCCGGCGACTTGCTGACGGCGCTTGTGGTGGCCGGAGCGTTCGGGGCGTTCCTGTCGACGACGTCCGGCCTGGTGGTCTCGCTGGCCGGCGTGATCAGCCAGGACGTGTTCGGCGGCAGTGTCCGGGGCTTCCGGCTGGCAGCAGTGGTCTCGGCCATGGTCCCGCTGGGGATCGCCTCGATGACCGAATCGCAGGCACTGGCCGGCAGCGTGGGGCTTGTGTTTGCCTTTACCGCGTCCACGATCTGCCCGGTCCTGCTGCTGGGCATCTGGTGGCGGGGGCTGACGGACGCCGGGGCTATCGCGGGCATGGTGACCGGCGGCGTGCTCTGCGGCAGTGCGATGGTGGCCGGCTCGGTGCTGGGTGCTGCGCAGACGCCGTCGTGGCTGGCACAGCCCGCCGCCTGGACGGTGCCGGCCGCGTTCGCCGTCACGATCCTGGTGTCCCGGGCCACGCGGGGCCGGGTGCCGCGGACAATGACACGGCTGATGACCCGGCTGCACACCCCGGAACGGCCGCTCGCGACGGAACGGTGACCCTGCCGTGCTGACCCGGGCGGGGCTCCGGCAACGCTGACCCTGCGGTCGCGATCCGGGCGGGGCTCCGGCAACGCTGACCCTGCGGTCGCGATCCGGCGTCGGTGACCCGGCCGGGTGGTTGGCCGGTGGGGCTCCAGGCGTGGGTCCGCGCGGGGCGTGACTAGTCGATGGCCGCCATGAGCTCGACGGCGCGCTCCAGGAATGCGTCGACCTGGCTTTCCTCGTAACCCTCCCGGCCCACGGCGGGACGGAACACGGAGCGCCGGACGTTGTCCACGCTCAGCGGCTGGTCCTCCTCGAGGTAGCCGATCAGCTCGTGGCAGAGGTCGTCGACGTCGGTGGTGTTGTAGCTGCGGGCCTTTGGCTTGGACGGGCGCCGGAAGCGCTGGCCGTCCGGGCGGTGCAGGCGCCCGCGCAGGACGCCCGCGAGCCGGCCGATTTCGCGCAGCCAGGCATCCTCGCCGCGTTCGGCAACGAGCTCATCGCGCTCGCGCCGGGCGAGGGCGTCTTCGAGCCGGTCCAGCGCGGCGTCCACGCCGGCGGCGGCGTAGCCGCCCTTCACGGGATCGAAGGACACGGCGCGGACGTCCGAGCTCTTGATGGCGCGGGAGGCCGCGGACGGAGCTTCGAATGACACCCGTGCGCGCTGCAGGAAATCGTCGACCTGCCTGGCGTTGTAGCCATACTGGTTCCGCTGCACGCGGTCAAAAGACGCAGGAATCTGCCGTTGAATGTCCACTGTTACTTTGTTCCTTTGATGCCGTTCGGCTGGTTTGCTCGGCACCATTCTAGGCGCCGGAAGTGCTGGTCCGGTGCTTCTAGGCGGCTGTGAGGGCCGAGAACAGGATGAACGCCACCGGCGAGGCGAAGACAATCGAGTCCAACCGGTCCATGACGCCTCCGTGTCCGGGGAGGATGCTGCTCATGTCCTTGATGCCAAGCTCGCGCTTGACCATGGATTCGGCGAGGTCGCCGGCAGTGGCGGCCGCCACCATGCCCACGGCGAGCACGACGCCGAACCACCACGGTTCGCCCAGCACGAAGATCATGGCGAGCACGCCCACGACGACGGCCCCGGCGATCGAGCCGGCGAAGCCTTCCCAGGTCTTCTTGGGGCTGATCTTGGGGGCCATCGGATGCTTGCCCAGGGAGGCGCCCACGAGG
>NZ_JBFTZL010000231.1:0-4879 GCF_056406825.1 Arthrobacter sp. P1_A5
GACAGCGAGGGCTCCGAGGGCACCGAGGGCACCGACGCCGGCCGCGGCTGAACATGCGGATTGTTTAGATGCCCCGGGCAAGGGCTGCGACCCATAGCCCCGGGCATCTTGTTGTCGGAACGKGGGTGCGAGCGATTGGTGGCCCCCGGCCGCACCCCTCCGCCGGCGGGGCTATTGGGATCCCCTGCCCACCGGTACGGCTATGGCCTCTCGCCTGCGGCAGTGCCAGTATGTTGGGAATCAGGCTGAACCACGGAGCCTGGCTCCGGGCGGAAAGGACTCGAGGTCATGACCTACATCAACAACTTCGACGATGTGGGGCGCGGCGACGTCGCCGCGGCAGGCGGCAAGGGCGTCGGTCTGGGCGGCCTCAGCCAGGGAGGACTGCCGGTCCCGCCGGGGTTCGTGTTGAACACCGCAGCCTACGCGGATTATGTGGCTGCCAACCATCTCGAGGCCGGCATCCATGAACTGGCTGTTCTGTCGCCGCACGCGGCGCCACAGGACTACGAGGAAGCCTCGAAACGGATCCGCGCCCTTTTCACCGGCGGCACCATGCCACACGCCATCGCGGCGGAACTCGGCGGCGCCTACGGGAGGCTAGGCGACGCAGACACAGCCGTGGCGGTGCGCTCCTCCGCCACGGCCGAGGACCTCGCCTCAGCCAGCTTCGCCGGGCAACAGGAAACCTACCTCAACGTCCGGGGGACGGAGGCTGTGGCCGCGGCCGTGATTGAGTGCTGGGCCTCCCTGTGGACAGCGCGTGCCATGGCCTACCGCGCCCGTGAAGGCATCGACCCGGACACGGTGCGCCTCGCCGTCGTGGTCCAGCAGATGGTCGACGCCGAGGCGGCCGGGGTGATGTTCACCGCCAATCCGGCCAACGGGCGCCGCGACCAGACGGTGATCAGTGCCGCGTGGGGCCTGGGCGAGTCCGTTGTCAGCGGATCGGTCACCACGGACGACGTCGTCGTCGAAGCCGGGACGGGCCGGGTGCTGTCGCGCCGGACAGCTGACAAGGAGGTCATGACCGTCTACGCGGAGCGCGGCACTCTGGAGCAGCCGGTGCCGGTGACGCGCCGCCGGCAGGCCGTATTGGACGACCGGGCGGCGGCCGAGCTGGCCGGTTACGGAACACGGATTACGGAGCATTTCGGGACGCCGCAGGATATCGAGTGGGCACGCGCCGGTGGCGAGTTCTTCATCCTGCAATCCCGGCCCATCACCGCGCTGCCCGACCCGGCAGCCGACATCCCGGACACCTGGCCGGTGCCCTACCGGCACGGGCTCTACTTCCGGGCAAGCATCGTTGAGCAGCTGCCCGACCCCCTCTCGCCGCTGTTCGCCRACCTCATTGACGGCTCGGTGTCACGGTCGCTGAGGGCCCTGATGGCCGGCGCCGTCGGCAAGGAGGTCATCCGCGAGGACGACGTCGGGCTGCCCACTATCAACGGCTACGCCTACTACTATTACCGCAACTCGGGAATGTGGCGGGTGATGGGCAAATCGCTGACGGCGATGCGTGCGCTGGCCCGCGGCAAGGCGCATATGGGAGTGGCGGGCTGGCGGGAATTTTCGCATCCCCGCTACGAGCAGGTGATCAAGGACTGGTCCGCGAAGCCCGTCGGGGAGCTCTCCGGAGAGGAACTGCTGGCGGGTGTGCAGACGCTGCTTGACGCCGGCACGGTGTACTACACGGCCGTGCAGTCCATCATTCCGATCGCCGCAACAAGCGAAATCTCCTTCCGGGCCTACTACGACAAGTTCGTTCGGCGCGACGGCGATCCCCCCGCCCAGACTTTCCTCCTCGGTTACGACAGCGAACCCATCCGCGCAGAGAAGTCGCTGTACGACCTCGCAGCCTGGGCCCGGGACGTCCCGGGGCTGGCTCCGGCGATCCTCAACGAACCCACCGCCGCGCTGGCCGGGCCGCAACGCACCGGGTTCCCGCCTGCCGGAGTGGACCCGGCACCCTGGCAGCAATGGCAGGCCCGCTTCCAGGAGCACCTCGGCCGGTTCGGCCATGCGGTCTATAACCTGGACTTCGTCAGTCCGGTGCCTGCCGACGATCCCTCGCCGCTGCTGGAGACGGTGAAGTTTTACCTGCGGGGACAGGGCAATGACCCTTACGAGCGCCAGCGGCTCTCGGCCGCCCGTCGCGAGGATGAAACCCGCCGAATCGTCGCCCGGCTCGGGCCGAGGCGCCGGGCCGCATTCCTCCGGCTGCTCCGGTGGGCGCAAAACGCAGCCCCGATCCGCGAGGACGCCCTGGCCGACGTCGGGCTGGCGTGGCCGCTGCTGAGGCGGATGCTGTTCGAGCTGGGCCGACGGCTCGTCGGCTCCGCAGTCATCGCCGAGCCCGCCGACGTCTTCTGGCTGCGCCACCGGGAGTTGCGCAGCGCCGTCGAGTTCGGACTTGCCGGGTCGGGCACACCGGCAGCCGTGGCAATTACCGGGGCAGACCGGCCCGTCCGCGCCGGCGCCGTCGAGGAGCGCAAGATGCTGTGGCGGGGCCAGGCCAAGGCCGCTGCCCCGCAGCTGTTGCCGGAGAGCCGGTGGATGGAGCGGGCCTTCGGCTCAATGATGCCGGCAGGCCCACAGGATCAGCTCGGCGACGTCATCAAGGGCGTAGGCGCCAGCGCGGGCCGGGTCACCGCCCCGGCCCGCGTCCTGAGGGGCCCACAGGATTTCGGCCTGATGGAGCCCGGGGACGTCCTGGTAGCCCGCATCACCACCCCGGCCTGGACCTCGCTGTTCGCGATGGCCTCCGCCGTGGTGACCGACGTCGGCGGGCCGTTGAGCCACAGCTCGATCGTGGCCCGCGAGTACGGCATCCCGGCCGTGCTTGGCACAGGCGTGGCCACCCAGCGGCTCACCAGCGGCCAACGGATCCGCGTTGACGGCGACGCCGGCACCGTCACGGTCGCAGACTGACCGCGTCATCAGGACAGTTCCCCGAGTTCCGCCGACCACGGAGGATTGGCGCCCTTTCGGGAGCAGGTGATCGCCGCTGCACGGTTCGCGTACGAGGCGACTGCGTGGAGCTGATCCAGGGTCAGGGTCTGCAGTTGCCGTCTTCCCTCCGCCCCGAGCGCTCCAAGTTTGGCGAGTCCGGAAATAAGCCCCGCCATGAAGGAATCACCGGCGCCCACAGTATCTGACACTCGGATCGGTTCAGCTGCCATCTCGACCCGCCCGTTTCCGGACAGGATGACCGGGCCTGAGGCTCCGCGCGTCAGGGCCACCACCGCCGGCCCCAGTTCCAGCCAGGCCCGCAGGGATACTTCCGGTGCCCGGTCCGGGTAGAGCCAGCGCAGGTCTTCGTCGCTGGCTTTGACAATGTCGCTCGCCGCCACGAACACTTCCGCCTGCCGGCGTGCCGCAGCCGCATCGGGGCTGATCGCGGGCCGGCAATTGGGATCGAAACTGGTCGTCGCGTGTTCCCGGGCGGCCTCTACCAGGGCAAGGGTGGCCTGCTCCCCCGGCGGGAGCACCGTGGCGATAGATCCCGTGTGGACGTGGGTGGAACCTTTGACGGCAGCGAGGGCCGGGAGGGACGCCCCACTGATTGCCCAGGTGATCGAGAAGGCGTATTCGGCGGCACCGTCAGATCCCAGGGTGGCGAGGGCTGTAGATGTGGCCGCGCTTCCGCCGTTGACCACCTGGACGCCGTTCGTTTGCAGATGCTCTTCGAGCAGGTGTCCGTGCGGGTCAAGGCCATAGTGGGTCACCAGGATTGTCCTGAGGTCGAGGCGTGCAGCCCCCACTGCCACGTTGAGGGGGCTGCCCCCGGGGTGGGCCTGGCCGCCGGCAGGACCGCGGGGGTCGCGGATGATGTCGACAAGGGATTCGCCAATGACCGTCAGGACACCGTCCCCCGCGGGGAGGCGGGGCGCCGCGGTGGCGTCGGTGATGCGCATCAGCGGCCCGGGTAGACGACAGTTTTGAGCTGACCGGCCTGCTTGCCCGCTTTGAGTGCTTCTTCCGAGTCGGCCAGCGCAAACTTGCCGGTCACCAGGATGTCCAGATCTACTTTTCCGTCCGCGATCAGCTGGATGGCCAGCGGCCAGGTGTTGGTGTAGCGGAAGACGCCCGAGAGCCAGATTTCGCGGTTCTGGATGTAGGAGACGGGGAGTTCGACGTCGTCGGCTCCGAGCCCGACCAGGATGACCCGGCCGGCCGGTCCAACGGCTTTGATGCCGGAACGGACAGCCTGCGGGGCGCCGGAGGCGTCAATGAAGGCATCGACGTCGAGCCCTTCGGTACTGTCCGTCAAGGCGTTCAAGGCATGGGTGGCGCCGTGTTCCAGGGCGAAAGCGAGCCTTTCTTCTGCAATGTCCGTGATGTAGATTTCGGTCGCCCCGTAAGCGCGGGCGGCTTGGGCGGCGATGATGCCGATGGGGCCGGCTCCGGCGATCAGGACCCGGCTGCCGGGCTTGATCTGGGCGCGTTCGCAGGCCCAGAGGCCGACGGAGAGTGGTTCGATGAGGGCTGCCGCCTCGTCGCTGACGCTGTCTGGGATGTCGTAAGCGAAGTCGTCCTGGATCCTCACGTATTCGGTGAAAGCTCCGTCGATCGGCGGGGTGGCGTAGAACTCGATGTCCGGGCACAGGTTGTACCGTCCGGCCTTGCACTGCTTGCAGGTGCGGCAGGGCCGCTGGGGTTCGACGGCGACCCGCCGGCCAACGCGGGAGGGGTCCACGTCGCTGCCGACGGCGGCGATGCGTCCGGAGAGCTCGTGGCCCAGGATCAGCGGGTGGTCCACGACGTAGTCGCCGATCCGGCCGTGCTCATAGTAATGGACGTCGCTGCCGCACACACCGACGGCGGCGACCTGCACCAGGACCTGGTCCGCGTCCAGCTCCGGGACGGACAGTGT
>NZ_JBFTZL010000232.1:0-4859 GCF_056406825.1 Arthrobacter sp. P1_A5
AGGCACCGGGGGAGTACTTGAGCAGGCCGGCGTCCAAGGCGTCGGACGTGGAGTTCATGACGTTTTCCAGCGTCACGTTGTTGGCTGCCAGTTTGGTCGGATCAACCTGGACCTGAAGCATCTGGAGGCGTTCGCCCCAGATCGCCACGTTCGCCACGCCCGGCACCCGCAGCAGATGTGCCCGGATGTTCCAGTAGGAAACCATGGACATTTCGATCAGGGAGCGGGTCTCGGAGGAGAGTCCGATCTTCATGACACGGCTGGTGGAGGACAGCGGCTGGAGCATCACCGGCGGCGCGGCCCAGGTCGGCAGGGTCGGTATGACCGTTGCCATCCGCTCCGACACCAGCTGCCGGGCGGTGAGCAGATCGGTCCCGGGCTTGAACTCCATCACGATGGCGGACAGCTGCGACACAGACTTCGACCGCATCTGGTCCAGGCCGTCTATGCCGTTGAAGGCCTGCTCCATTGGAACCGTTACGAGTTCCTCGACTTCGGAGGCAGTGAGACCCAGACATGCCGTCTGGACCTCGACACGGGGCGGTGCAAACTCCGGGAAAACATCCACCGAAGCGCTGCTGAGTTGCGCGCCGCCCACGATCATGAGGGCGGCCGCCATCGCAATGATGATCGACCGGAACCTCAGGCTTGCAGCGACAATCCGGCGCATGTCAGTGCGCCGTATCGAATTCAGCGCCGAAGAGTTCAGCCGCGCCGACGGTCACGATTGCGGTGCCCACCGCGGGCCCGGCCGAGGCCGTGACCACTCCGTCCTCCACCTTGGCTACCGTGACCGGCTGCCGCTGGTAGACCCGCGGGGCCGGGTTGGTGTACACCCAGGTTTTTCCGCTGGCGTCGTAGAGCAGGGCTGAGTAGGGCACGACGACGTCCTTACCCTTTCCGGCCTTGACGGTGTCGGTCTTCAGGTCGAGGCGTTCGATTCCCTTCTCCGTCAACGTCAGTTTCGCGATGCCCGTCGCGGCATTCTTCTCCACCTTGGCGGGTTCGTTGGCCGAAACGGCGGCGGGGGCCGCCGCCGTCGTCTGGGCACATGCGGGCAGCGCGAACAGAAGTGCTGCGCATACAGCGGCCGCCAGGGGCAGGCGCCGCGAGGGCTGTTGGCTGGTCATTTTGCTTCCACCTTTTCCTGCGTAACGGGCTGGACGGGAACTTCGGCCTCGTACACTTCGGCCCACTCTTCCGGGGCGGAACCGGGTCCGAACCAGAGTGCGAGCAGGGGGAGTACGAAGATCCCGATGAGAGTTGTCGTGATGAGTCCGCAGACGATGATCAGGGCCATCGGGCCCAGGAAGGATCCGCCGACGGCGCCGCCGAAGAGTCCCGGCGGGATCAGGATCGCCACCGTGATCAGGGCTGCCTTCAGAATGGGCGAGACCCGGTCCCGGGCCGCCATCATGATGATCTTGTCAGGGGATTCGTGCGGGGCGGCCCGCCACAGTTCATCCGTCCGTGCGGAGAGCAGCGCCGCGTTGCGGGCGGCAACGGCCAGCACCGCGGCAAAGGCCGTGAGTGCCAGCACAGTGATGGCGCCTCCCGCGATCCAAGCTGCCACGGCGGCCCCGGCCAGCGCGGCCGGCAGGGACAGGAAGATGGCAAGCGCCAGCTTCCAGCTCCGCACCGCTGTCTGGAGAAGGAGCAGGATTCCCAGGAGGGCAGCCGCGCCGATCCACAGAACCATGGCGTCCCCGGCGAGCTGTTCACTGTACTTCATGGGGATTTCGGCGTGGTATTCCAGCGGGAACTGGATCTGCTCGATCGCCGCGTTGATGTCGCGCTGGATATCCGCGAGCGGACGTCCGCTGACCTCGGCCACCACGTCGATCCGGCGTGAGGTGTCATCGTGCAGGATCACGACTTCATTGGGAACGAGCCGGATGTCGGCGATTTGGCCCAGCTGGACCTGGCCGCCGCTGGGCGTGTCCAGCAGGAGCTCACGGATGCTGGTCAGGTCATCCCGGACGTCCACCGCGCCGCGCACCACCACTTCGAAGACCTTCTGCTGTTCGAAGAGGTTGCCGACGACGATGCCTTGCATCAGGGCGGCAGCGGCGCGGCGTGCGTCGCCGGGTTTGATACCGACCTTCTGCGCCGCTTCGAGGTTGACCTCGACTTCGACGATGGGCGTCATGGCGCTGGCGTTGATCGTCGGGTTCTTCACGCCGTCGACCTTTTCGATGGCCCGGCGGACCTCTTCAGCCTTCTCGCGCAGGACGGGCAAGTCTGTTCCGTAGACGCGGACGGCGAATCCGGGATCCATGCTGCTGCGCTCCTGGCCGATCTGCTGCTGGGAGTAGTTCACCACGTTGTGGGCGATGCCGGGGTAGCCCTGGACGACGTCACGGACCGCCTGCTCCGTTTCGCTGAAGTCGGCGTCCGGGGTGATGGACACCCAGAGTTCCGCGGAACTGTTCCCGACAACCTGGTCGGAGGAAATGGCGCGGCCGATGTGGCCGCCAACTCCCGAGACACCCGGCAGGGTCCGCAGTTCGTCGGACGCTTTGGACGCCACCCGACGCACCTCGTCGTTGGACGTGCCTGCCATCGAGTCCCACTGCACCAGGAGTGTCCGGTCCGGAATCGTCGGCACGACCGCCCGGTTCCCGACCAGCTGCGATGCCGCGGCGAGCCCCAGCAGTCCAACGACGGCGACAGCGACAATGCCGAGGGTGCGGCGGGAACGTGCCCCCTCGAGTGCCCTGTCGTAGGTGGACCTGGCCCGGACAACACCGGGCGAGTCCGCCCGCCCGGCTTTCTCACCGGGAAGCAGGAGATACGCCAGTACCGGTGTCACGGACAAGCCCACCAGCATTGACACGGCAAGCGCCAACGCCAGGGACCAGAAGAGGGGCTGGAAGAACGCACCGCCGACTCCTGTGACGAACAGCGTCGGTACGAGCGCGAGGGCCATGATGAGGGACCCGTGGAACAGCGGTGTGCGGACGCTGCGGACAAGCTGGACCATGCGGAACCTGATGGTGGCATCTGTCTCGGTCTCGGTGGTCCGCAACGGCCGGCGCCGCTGCGCCTGCACATCCTCCACGATGTCTCCGACAATCACGGAGACGCCCAGCAAGATGCCGGCGAGGATTGAGATGTTCAGTGTGGAGTCGAGTAAGTAGAGCACCACTCCCGCGGCCATGACGGTGGTGCTGATCGCGACGAGGGCGATCACGGCCACCCGCCAGGAACGGAACAGGGCCCAGAAGAGCAGGACGGCGATCATGAGGCTCACGAGCAGCGCCAGGCCGAGTTCGTCCACGGCATCCTGCAGGAAGGAGGCGGGCCGGAAGACGGACGTGTCCATCTGGATCCCGGAAAGCCCGGGCTGCATGTCGTTCAGCGCAGCCTCGAGGTCCTTGGTGACCTGCAGCGTGCTGGCTCCGGGGAACTTCTCCACGACCAGCAGGAGGCCCGCATCCTGGCCGACGACGGCATCGCCGATCAGCGGCTGGTGGTCCTCCTTCACCTGGGCAATGTCACCCAGGAGCATGGGAGATCCGGCGTCTTCGACGCTGACCTTGGCCAGGTCCTCCGGCGTTCGGATGGGCAGCACGTGCTGGATGCCCAGGCGTTGGCTCGGCGACTCCACGAACCCGCCCGTGCCGGGGGTGGACGCCTCGAGGAAGCTCAGCGGCGACACCCAGACAGCGTTGCCGGTGGTCTTGATGACCTGTTCGAGCGTGATGCCCTTGTCACGCAGCTGCGTGGGGGTCACCTCTACCTGGAGCTGCTGCTCGCGCTGTCCCCAAATGGAAACGTTGGCGACCCCGGGAATACCGATCAACCGCGGCTTGATCTTCCACCGTGCCAGGACCGACATTTCGATCCCGGATAGCTCTTTGGAGCTCATCCTGACCATAAGGACGCGGCTGGTGGACGACAACGGCTGCATGATCAGCGGCGGCGCCGAGACGTTCGGCAGCGCGTGGGCCTGGGTCATGCGTTCGGCCACGAGCTGGCGCGCGCGCAGAAGGTCGGTGCCCGGCTCGAACACAAGCTCGATGGAGGACAGGCCGGGAACGGATTTGGACCGGATTTCATCGAGCCACGCCACCCCGTTAAGGAGGTCGGCTTCCATCGGAGCAGTGATGAGCTGTTCAACTTCGGCAGCTGAGAGGCCCAGGGCCTCGGTCTGGATCTCGACGTGGGCCGGGGCGAACTCGGGCATGCTGTCGATGGCGACGTGGGGGATGTTCACTACCCCGAAGGCAATGAGTCCGGCCGCCATGGCGAGAACCAGGATGCGGAACTGCATACTGAAACGGGTGATCCAGCCGAACATGGCTAGCCCCGTTCCAGGGAGCCGGCGTCGCGGGTGCGGCCGGCGGGGGATTTCGGCAAGTGCACGGAAGAATTCCGCAAGTGATTCATGACAGGCTCCTCAACCCGAGACCATTTGCGAATCCCCCCACGAGATCCCATTTCTTGCTGATCTTTATCGAATAGTGTTCCCATTTGAATCGTTTGGCAAGATCAAAATTTTAGGCCTGCTTCCCGGCTTTTCACGGGTTTCTCCCAGCTTGGAGGCTCACAATGCGCTCTTCGAACAAACCTCGTGGAAGGGCCTGGAGGCCCGCGGCGGGCCACCCGGGTGTTTGCCGTTTTTCTACCTGTTTTCCGCGCCGAGCTACCCGAATTTCTGTCGTAGTTACGTGCCAGATACGTCGGGCAATTGACAGTAAGTACCGCTATTCCATAGGTATGTCGTTTGTAACAATTGCGGACATAACAGCCCGCGCAGGGCGCCGGAGCGCGAGCCGACTGCGACTACCGGGCCGCGAGCGGCCCGTCGTTTCAGCGCGAACCAGCTGGAGGGGCTAAAGTGTTCCTATGCGCGC
>NZ_JBFTZL010000233.1:0-4824 GCF_056406825.1 Arthrobacter sp. P1_A5
GGGGACCATCGTGAAGGTGGCCGTCGCCGAGGGTGACACGGTCGCCGAGGGCGATCTCGTCGTCGTGCTCGAGGCGATGAAGATGGAACAGCCGCTCACCGCCCACCGCGCCGGGATCGTCATCGGCCTCGCCGCAGCGGCCGGCGAGACCGTGTCCGCCGGCGCCATCATCGCCATGATCGAGGACGGCGCCGCAGAGTAAGCGGCCCACGGTACGGCGACGGCGGACGGCCGGCGCCGCTGCCGGCCGCGGGCGCGCCTCTGGCGCGTCCGCGACCGGCCAGTAGAGACTTGGAGTGTGAAGCCATTCCTGCTCCTCGCCTCGCGCGCGGAAGACACCGCCGCCGAGGACGAATACCGCGCCTACCTTCGCTACTGCGGACTCCAGCCCGAGCAGCTCCACCGCATCCGGATGGAAGCCGCCCCGCTGCCCGCGCTTGAGTTGTCCGACTATTCGGGCGTCATTGTGGGCGGCAGTCCCTTTACTTCCAGCGATCCGGCCGAGCACAAGAGCGCCACCCAGCACCGGGTGGAGCGCGAACTCGCCGGGCTGCTGGACAGGATCGTGGCCGAGGACTTCCCGTTCCTCGGCGCCTGCTACGGCGTCGGCACCCTCGGACTGCACCAGGGCGCCGTGATCGACCGGAYGTACGGTGAAGGGCTCGGCGGCGTCACCATCAAATTGACGGCGGAGGGTCTTCAGGATCCCCTCCTGCGCGGGCTGCCGGAGAGCTTTACGGCGTTCACCGGCCATAAGGAAGCCTGCACCGTCCTGCCCTCCCATGCGGTGCTGCTGGCCAGCTCGGCCGCCTGCCCGGTGCACATGTTCCGGATCAAGTCCAACCTATACGCCACGCAGTTCCACCCCGAGCTTGATGCTGAAGGGCTCGTCACCAGGATCGATATCTACCGCCATGCCGGCTACTTCCCGCCTGAATCGGCCGAAATGCTCATGGACGACGCCCGGCAGTTCACTGCGACAGAACCGATGAAGATCCTGCGGAACTTTGTGGAGCGCTACGCGAGCTGAGCCCCTCCAACGCAGAAGCCCGGCGTGTTCAATGAACACGCCGGGCTTCTTCTGTCAGGAAAGAGGGCCGACGTCAGGCTACGTTGTTGGTGTAGTCGAGGTCCCGGGTTTCCTTGCTCACGAACAGGGCGATCAGCGTCAGCACCGCCATGGCGGCGAGGTAGACACCCACCAGCACGGTGCTGCCCCCGGCCAGTTCCCAGAGCCAGACGGCGATGAACGGAGCCACGGCAGCGCCCAGGATGCTGGAGACGTTGTAGCTGATGGCGGAGCCGGTGTAGCGGACATTGCCCGGGAACAACTCCGGCAGGAGCGCACCCATGGGACCGAACGTCAGGCCCATGAGCGAGAAGCCGATGATCAGCAGCGCCATGGCACCGGCGAATCCGGCGCTGAACAGCGGAACGAACAGCAGGCCGAAGGCGAGGATGCCGAAGGTGACAACGATCAGCATCTTGCGGCGGCCGAACTTCTCGGCCAGCGGGCCGGAGACCAGCGTGAAGATACCGAAGAATACGACACCGGCGATCAGCATCCAGAGGAAATCGTTCCGGCTGTAGCCCAGGCCCGGGACGAACGCAGCGGCGGCGGCCTCGGTCATCGGCTTGCCGGCCTTTTCGGCGGCGGCCTTCGCCGTGTCCAGACTGGACGCCCGGGTGCCGTAGGTCAGCGTGAACGTGGTCATCAGGTAGAAGAGCACGTAGGTGGCGAGCATGATGAACGTGCCCAGGATCAGCGGGCGCCAGCTGGTCTTGAAGACCCGTGCCAGCGGCAGCTTGGCAACCTCGTTGGATTCGAGGACCTTGGTGAAGGCCGGGGTTTCGATCAGCTTGAGGCGCACGTAGAGACCGATGATGACCATGACGGCACTGAGCAGGAACGGGACCCGCCAGCCCCATTCCATGAAGGCTTCCGGTGTCAAGGTGTAGCTGAAGACCAGGAAGATCACGTTGGCGATGATGAAGCCGATCGGGGCTCCCAGCTGCGGGAACGTGCCGTAGATGGCGCGCTTGTTCGACGGGGCGTTTTCGGTGGCCAGCAGCGCCGCGCCACTCCATTCGCCGCCGAGGGCCAGGCCCTGGCAGAAGCGCAGGACCACGAGGAGCGCCGGGGCCAGGAAGGTCCAGCCCGGGACGCTCGCCGTCGGCAGGCATCCGATCAGGAAGGTGGCAATACCCATAGTCAGCAGGGAGGCCACCAGCGTGCCCTTGCGGCCGAACTTGTCACCGAAGTGGCCGAAGATGACCGAGCCGAGCGGGCGGGCGATGAACGCGACGCCGAACACAGCGAAGGATGCCAGCAGCTGGGTGGTCTCGTTCTGCCCGGGGAAGAAGAGCTTCGGGAAAACGAGCACGGCCGCGGTGGCGTAAACGTAGAAGTCATAGAACTCGACGGTGGTACCGATCAGGCTGGCGACAATCACGCGGCCGCGCGAATTCACCTGCTTGGTGGACCCATGCTCCGCGGAGGTGGCAGTGGATGACATGTAGTAACGCTTTCATGAAGACCGGTCGGATATTTCCCCAAGAGCCCGATGCCCGGGGCCGCCGGCTAGGGATTCGTATACGTCTGATAATAGTTCCCACCGTCCAGTCAATGGACAAATAGTCCGCTATTTGGACTCCGTGTCGTTGTCTCACGTGGTGGTCGTCACACCTATTCTCACACCGTCATAAAAGCCCCGATAGGCAAAAGTCACAGCGCGTTAATAAACCGCGTCCGTCCCGGAAACGCGGCGTCCCTACCTTTGAAGGACATCACCCCCCAAGGAGGTCTCCCAAGTGACTGCTGAACGCACCGCCGAAATCGGCACCGCAGAGGTCGGCGCCGCCAGTACCGGCGGCACCCTTACCCTMGACCACCGGCCCGGCCGCTGGATCGCCAACTGGGATGCGGAAAACAAGGAGCAGTGGGAGTCGGCCGGCCGCTCGATCGCCCGGCGCAACCTGAACTGGTCCATCTTCGCCGAGTTCCTGGGCTTCGTGGTCTGGCAGCTGTGGTCGATCGTGGTGGTCCAGCTTCCCTCCGCCGGCTTCAAGTTCTCCACCAACGAGATCTTCTGGCTGATCTCCATGCCAAGCCTCGTCGGCGCCACGCTCCGGATCCCCTACACGTTCATGGTTCCCCGCTTCGGCGGCCGCAACTGGACCATCGTCTCCGCCCTGTTGCTGCTGATCCCCACGATCGGCCTGGGCCTGTGCGTCGCCAACCCGGCCACCCCGTTCGGCGTCATGCTGTTCGTGGCTGCGCTGGCCGGCTTCGGCGGCGGCAACTTCGCCAGCTCGATGGCGAACATCACTTTCTTCTACCCCGCACGGGAAAAGGGCTGGGCCCTGGGCCTGAATGCCGCCGGCGGAAACCTCGGTGCCGCCGTCGCACAGCTGGCCGTGCCGATCGCCATCACCCTGCTGGCAGCCGGCACCGTGAACCTGCCCGTCGCAGGGTTCATGTGGGTTCCGCTGATCCTGCTGGCGGCTTTCGGTGCCTGGAAGTACATGAACAATCTCACCAGCGCCAAGGGCGACGTGGCAGGTTCGCTGGCCGCGATCAAAGAGCCGCACCTGTGGATCATGGCGCTGCTGTACATCGGCACCTTCGGTTCCTTCATCGGCTTCGCCGGCGTCTTCCCCAAGCTCATTAAGGACTACTTCCCGGCATTTTCCTCGATCTCCGTCGGCACCGTGGCCCTGTCCCTGGCCTTCCTCGGCCCGCTGGTCGGGTCCCTGGCCCGCCCGTACGGCGGACGCATGGCGGACCGGATGGGCGGGGCCCGCATGACCGTCGCAGCCTTCGCCGCCATGGCCGTCATGACCCTCACCATGCTCTGGACCCTGCCGCTGAAGAACTTCTGGCTCTTCCTCTTCCTGTTCCTGCTCCTGTTCACCGCCAGCGGCTTCGGAAACGGCGCCACCTACCGCATGATCCCGATCATCTTCGCCACCTCCAGYCGGGCCGCCCGCTCCGGGGCCAGCACGCACACCACCCAGCGGCTCGCGTCCTCAGCCCTCGGCCTGATCTCGGCCATCGGCGCCTACGGCGGATTTATCATCCCCCAGGTCCTCAACGCCTCCAACACCGCCAGCGGTTCCTACACCTCGGCGTTCTACGGATTCGTGGGGGCCTACGTCCTGATGCTGGTGGTCTGCTGGTTCTGCTACATCCGCAACGCCAACCGAAATGCGATGGGACACGTCTAACATGACCAAAAGCGCCGACACGCACTGCCCTTACTGCGCTCTGCAGTGCGCCATGACGCTCACATCTCCAGCGGCTCTGACCCCGGCTGCCCGGCCGGGGTCAGAGCCCGTAGACGCTGCACCGGGCCCCGCCACTACCCCAACGTCCGCGCCGCTCCTGACAGTCGCCGGACGGGACTTCCCCACCAACCGCGGCGGCCTGTGCCGCAAGGGCTGGACCTCCGCCTCGTTACTGGACCACCCGGGCCGCGTCACGGAGCCCCTGCTGAAGGGCGCCGACGGCGTCCACCACCCGGTCAGCTGGGATGAGGCCCTCATGCGGATCGTCTCCGCCGTAAAACAGGCCCGCCTCGAGCACGGGGCTGACGCCGTCGGCGTGTTTGGCGGCGGCGGCCTCACCAATGAGAAGGCCTACCAGCTGGGCAAGTTCGCCAGGCTGGCTTTGGGCACCTCACGGATCGACTACAACGGGCGGTTCTGCATGTCCTCGGCAGCCGCGGCAGGCATGCGCGCCTTCGGCCTGGACCGCGGGCTCCCGTTCCCGCTCGCGGACCTCGACACCGCCAGCACCATCCTGATGCTCGGCTCCAACGTTGC
>NZ_JBFTZL010000234.1:0-4788 GCF_056406825.1 Arthrobacter sp. P1_A5
CCTCAGCAAAAGGTGCGCGGCCGGCGTCGTACTATCTATCACGCGCGCCGTGGCCGGCGGGCGGGCTACAGCGAGGGGTAGTTGCGTTCCGGTTCGCCGACGTAGAGCTGGCGCGGGCGGCCGATCTTCGTGTTGGGGTCGCTGATCATCTCGCGCCACTGGGCGATCCAGCCCGGCAGGCGCCCGATGGCGAACAGCACGGTGAACATCTTCTCCGGGAAACCCATGGCCTTGTAGATCAGGCCGGTGTAGAAGTCCACGTTGGGGTAGAGCTTGCGCTGGATGAAGTAGTCATCGCCCAGGGCTTTCTCTTCAAGGCGCATGGCGATGTCGAGCAGCTCGTCGTTTCCGCCGAGCTTGCTCAGGACTTCGTGCGCCGTGGCCTTGATGATCTTGGCGCGCGGGTCGTAGTTCTTGTAGACGCGGTGCCCGAAGCCCATGAGGCGGACGCCGTCTTCCTTGTTCTTGACTTTCTCCATGTAGTCCTCGGGCTTGATGCCGTCGGCCTGGATCTGGCGCAGCATCTTCAGGACGGCCTCGTTGGCACCGCCGTGGGCGGGGCCGAAGAGGGCGTTGATGCCGGCGGAGACGGAGGCGAACAGGTTCGCGTTTGAGGAACCGACCAGGCGGACGGTCGACGTCGAACAGTTCTGCTCATGGTCGGCGTGCAGGATCAGGAGCAGGTCCAGGGCCTTGGCGATGACCGGGTCCACCTCGTACTGCTCGGCCGGCAGGCCAAAGCTCAGGCGCAGGAAGTTCTCCACCAGGTTCATCGAGTTGTCCGGGTACAGCATGGGCTGCCCGATCGACTTCTTGTGGGCGTAGGCGGCGATGACCGGCATCTTGGCCATGAGGCGGATGGTGGACACCTCCACCTGCTCGGCGTTGAACGGATCCAGCGAGTCCTGGTAGAACGTCGACAGCGCCGACACGGCCGAGGACAGCACCGGCATCGGGTGGGCGTCACGGGGGAAGCCGCTGAAGAAGCCCTTGAGCTCCTCGTGCAGCAGGGTGTGGTGGCGGATCCGCTGGTCGAAGGACTCCAGCTCGGTGGGGGTCGGCAGGTTGCCGTAGATCAGCAGGTAGGAGACTTCCAGGAAGCTCGAGTGCTGGGCCAGCTGCTCGATCGGGTAGCCGCGGTAGCGCAGGATGCCGGCGTCACCATCGATGTAGGTGATGGCCGAGGTGGTGGCCGCGGTGTTCATGAAACCGGGGTCGAAGGCGACGGCGCCGGTCTGCTTCAGCAGCTTGGAAACGTCGTAGCCTTCGTTCCCTTCTACAACCTTGATGCGCGGGAGTTCGAGTTCGCCGCCGGCATGGCGCAGGGTTGCGCTGGTGGTTTCAGTCATGGAGTCTCCTCATGAGGCATCGGGGCCTCTGTCGAAAGCTGGTCCAACATCTGGTGAAGCTGCCCGCGGATCCTGTGCGGACAGGATTTCCAAAGGCCGCGCTGCCTTCTTGTGGAAAGCCACMATTGATCGTCAGTTAAAAAGTACCTTCACTTCGCGGGTGGCACTAATCCGGGGGGCCCGCAAAAGGCCAAAAACACGCCACATGTGGTACGCGTCACAGCATTGTTACGCTTCCGGGTCCAGCCGCGAGACGGCGGCGTCGATCCTTTCGTCGCTGGCGGTCAGCGCCACCCGGATGAACCCGTTGCCGGCGTCGCCGTAGAAGACCCCGGGGCCGACGACGACTCCGCGGTCCGCGAGCCGGCCCACGGTGTCCCACGTCGCCTCGCCGGCGGTGGCCCAGAGATAAAGCCCCGCCCTCGATTCATGGATTGTCAGGCCGAAACCCTCCAGCGCGGGCACGATCCGTTCCCGCCGGCCCCGGTACAGGTCCTTCTGGGCCTGGACGTGGGCATCGTTGCCGAGGGCCACGCGCATGGCTTCCTGGACCGGATAGGGCACAATCATCCCGGCGTGCTTGCGGCTGTTGACCAGGTTTGCCATGATCACCGGATCACCGGCGACAAATGCCGCCCGGTAGCCGGCCACGTTGGACTGCTTGCTCAGCGAATAGACGGCGAGCAGGCCATCGTGGGAGCCTTCTGCGACCTGCGGATCCAGGACGCTCGGGACCGGGGCGCCGCCACGCTGGACGTCCCACTCCCCCCAGCCGAGCTCGGCGTAGCATTCATCGGACGCGACGACGGCGCCGAGCTCGCGGGTCTGCCGGACGATCCGCCGCAGCGACGCGATGTCCCGGACGCTGCCGGTGGGGTTGGCCGGTGAATTGACCCAGACCAGGCGCACGCGGGCCCGGGTGCCGGCGTCGAGCTCGTCAAGGTCGTCCGCGGCGACCTGCTCCGCGCCGGCGAAGGTGGCCCCGATGTCATAGGTGGGGTACGCAACCGTGGGCCGGACGACGACGTCGCCCGGCTTCAGGCCGAGCAGGAACGGCAGCCACGCGACGAGTTCCTTGGAACCCACCGTTGGCATCACATTCTGCGGGTCGAGCCCGGGTACGCCGCGCCGGCGCGCAAACCAGCCGGCGATGGCTTCCCGCAGGGCCGGCGTCCCGTGCACTGTGGGATAGCCGGGAGCGTCCGCGGCGGCGCGCAGTGCGTCCTGGATGAGGGCCGGCGTCGCGTCCACCGGGGTTCCGATGGAAAGGTTGACGGCTCCTGCCGGGTGCCGGGCTGCCGTGGCGAGATACGGCGCCATGGCCTCCCACGGGTAATCGGGCAGGCTCAGGCCGAAGGTGCGCACCGCAGATGTCACCGTAGCGCCGTCCTAGTTCTCTTGGTTCTGTGGCGGCAGGGCGGCGATCATGGGGTGGTCGGTGTGGGTGTTCCCAACCTTCGCGGCGCCGCCCGGGGACCCGAGTTCGTCGAAGAACTCGACGTTGGCCTTGTAGTAGTCAGCCCATTCTTCGGGGGTGTCGTCCTCGTAGTAGATCGCCTCCACGGGGCAGACCGGCTCACAGGCACCGCAGTCCACGCACTCGTCGGGGTGGATGTACAGGGAACGCTCACCCTCGTAAATGCAATCGACGGGGCACTCCTCAATACATGCCTTGTCTTTGACATCTACACACGGCTGCGCGATTACGTACGTCACGTCCCTGGCCTCTCCACGTTGGTTCCGGCGACCGGCCGGATGATTTCCAGGCCCTGAGCCGGGCTGCTGACTTCTGAGCCTATTATCTCCCAGCCTGTTCCCGCGAACCTAGCCGGACGTCACACATGCTCCGCGTCTTACGATGATCTGATGAGTTCGCCTTTGCCCTTGCCCCAGCAGTTCCTCTCCTCAGCCCCGCTCGGCACCCGCGTTGTGGTCCGGTACAGGATCGAGGGCGGCCTGACGGATGCCCTCGGCGAGCTCGTGGAACGCGCCGACGGCGTATGCACCGTCCGCACCCGCCGCTCCGACGTCCTCATTGCCCTCCCCCTTGTCGTGGCAGCCAAGGAAGTCCCGCCGCCCCCGCCTCGCCGCGCCCCACGGGTGCAGGAGCCCTGACGGGCGGTCCCGGGGTGGGCGCCTCGGTGGTTGCGCCGAGGGGACATGCCCTCCGCACCACCCGACCAGTGGACATGCCCTCCCTTGCTGGCCAACCACGCACATGCCCAGCCCCGCCCACGGCGACCAATGGACATGCCCTCCCCTGCTGGCCAACCACGCACATGCCCAGCCCGGCCCACGGCGACCAATGGACATGCCCTCCCCTGCTGGCCAACCACGCACATGCCCAGCCCCACCCCCGGCCACCAATGGACATTCCCTCTCCTTGCTGCAGGAGATGGACATTTCGGCGCCATGCTCATCGCCGCCACCCAGCGCGGGACATGTCCCGTGGTGAATCGACGGAGCAAGGGACATGTCCAGCGGTAAACCAGCAGAACAAGGGACATGTGCAGGGATAACCAACGGAACAAGGGACATGTCCAGCGGTGCATCGAAAGAGCACGGGACAATTTCCGCGGTGGCTGGGCGCGGTGCAGGATCAGAGTGCAGGACCACAGTGCCGAACCGTATCGCAAGGGCGAACGAAGCTGGACGTGGAGTCTGACTCTAGGCGGCCGCAGACAGACGGTTCAGGGCGTCGCGGACCATGGTGATGAAATCCTCGGGGTGGTCCCTCAGCAGCGGGTACGTCACAACAAGAGTCGGGATTCCCCGGCGCGTGGTGACGTTCCAACGCCGCCGGTCTTCCTCGAAGCTGGCCTTGTCCATGTGGAATCCCGCCCCGTCGGTCTCGATGCCGAGACGGCCGTCGACCATCAGGTCCAGGTGTCCCATTCCTGGAACGTTGACCTGCGACTCAACATGGAAACCGGCCCGCCGCAGCAGGAACCGGGCCAGGCACTCAATGAGCGACTGCGACTGCGGGACAATCGCCGACACGATCCGGCGCTCCCGGGTGTCGTTCCGGCCATCGAGCCGCTGACGCAACGCACCCAGCGGGAGTCCCTTCAGCACGACGGCGGATTCGGCGATGATCAGCCCGTGAGGTTCGGGTAGGCAGCGCAAGCATTGGATGACCGTGTCCAGGAGGGTCGGCGGCGCGGGCGCCCTGTGGCAGACGAAGCCCTGGTAGCTCCTGCTGTGGGTGAGGGCAACGTGCGGCTGGGCCGGGGCTTCAAGGACCCACAGCCCGCTGAAGTGTGCCGCGGTGATACACGCCGGTTCCGCCGGAAGCGAGCGTATGGCGATCAGCTGCTCGTCTGCACCGGGCAACGCATAGACGCCGCGGGCCACCCGGGACACGGTTCCCGAGGCCATCGCGGACTTGAGCTGAAAATCGGAGACCCCCGCGGCGGCAATGTATTTGGCGCGGGCTACG
>NZ_JBFTZL010000235.1:0-4757 GCF_056406825.1 Arthrobacter sp. P1_A5
GGGCGCCCTTGGAATCACGCCGGGCCAGCCAACCAAACCGCCACCCCACAGACACGTCAGAACGCCCGGCCAAACATGCGGCGCGCACTGTCATGCCCGGAGCATGCACTTGACACGACCTATAGCCAGCTAGGTTCCGGCACCCACCCCTTGGCACACTTGTTACCCGCGGGTAACATATGACTCATGCATCTCCTGTTCCGGACTCTCCTGCTGCTGTTCACGTCCTCACGCCGCTCACCGCTGAGCATCTGGGACAACTCCTCGCTGCCGTTGCGGGTCCTGCCCACGGACATCGACATCGCCCTCCACGTCAACAACGGCATGTACTTCTCACTCATGGACCTCGGGCGCTTCGATCTCATGGCCCGCAGCGGCACCTGGAAGAAGATGCGCCGCCGGGGCTGGACCCCGGTCGCGGCGGGGGAGACCATCGCGTTCCGCCGTTCGCTGCAGCTCTGGCAGCAGTACACGATCGAATCCCGGATCATCGGCCTGGACTCGAAAGCCATCTACTTCGAGCAGCGGATGGTGGTGGACGGCGAAGTGTACGCGCGGGCCTATATCGCCACCCGGCTTCTGAGCAAGGGCAAGCCCGTCAGCCAGGAGGAGATCATCCGCGAGTTCGGCGCCCCGCCGGCGGATCTGGAGCTGCCCGGGTGGATCCACGAATGGCGCGAAACCAACGCCCTGCCCGGCGCCAGGCGTCCGGCCCCGCACGCCTGGGCGTGACCTGCCTACAGCCCCGCCCGGATGTGCCAACAGCGAAATGCCGGGGACAATCCGCGCCCGCTCCCGTACCGTTGACTCATGGCTACCGTAGACATCACAGGTGAACAGTTCGCATCGACAGTCGAGGATAACGACATTGTCCTCGTCGATTTCTGGGCCGAATGGTGCGGCCCGTGCAAGCAGTTCGGCCCCACGTACTCGGCGATCTCAGAGAAGCACCCGGATGTCGTCTTCTCCAAGGTCGACACCGAAGCCGAGCAGCAGCTCGCCGCCGAGGCCGGCATCACGTCGATTCCCACGCTGATGGCCTTCCGCGAAAAGGTCCTGGTGTTCTCGCAGCCTGGCGCACTGAACGCGCAGCAGCTCGAGCAGGTGGTCGACGCCGTCAAGGCCCTGGACATGGAAGAAGTCCACGCCCACGTGGCCCGGTCCCAGGCCGAGGCCGCCGCGGCTGCGGCCAAACAGGACGGCACCCAGATCCCGGAGGCCTGAACCTCCACGGCTTAATCCCAGGCTTAACCAACGCGGGGTCACTCCGCGCCCATAAATCCCTCAGGGATGGGCGCGGAGTGGCCCCGCGTTGTGGTTGGAAGCGTGGGTTAGAGCCTTTCGAGCTTGACCGGCTCGGCCAGCAGCGCGCTGAGGGATTCGTTGAGGTCCTGGACGGCCGTGCCCTTGGAGTGCTTGTCCAGGTCCGCCTGGCTGGCCCACCGTTCGGTCAGGACGAGCTTGTCCTCGCTGGCCTCGGTGAGCTCGTAGCGGATGCAGCCGGGCTCGTTGACCACCTCGTCGATCGCGATGTCCAGGGCGAGCTTCACGCGGAAGAATTCGCCGTCGTTGGGGATGAAAATGGCCTGAAGGTCAACGGGTGCACTCATGGCAATCACCCTACCGGGCTGCCGGGCAGGCGCCGGAACATGACCCAAGATTTCATAGGACTTCCAAGCTTTGCTCTTCTTTTGCCTCCGCACTGTTGGTAGCGTCACACCATGCTTGCTTACACAGCCGGGGACACTGACGTCCCGCTGCTCGAGGAAACCATTGGTGCGAACTTCGAACGGATCGCGGCGCGGTTCCCGTACCACGATGCCCTGATCGAGGCGGCCGCGGTACCCGGCGAAGAGGCCCGGCGGTGGAGTTACACCAAGTTGAACGACGACGTCGACCGGCTGGCACGTGCGCTCCTCGCCCTGGGCGTCGCGAAGGGCGAGCGGATCGGCATCTGGAGCCCCAACTGCGCCGAGTGGACCATCCTGCAGTACGCCACCGCGAAGGTCGGGGCGATCCTGGTCAACGTCAACCCCGCCTACCGCAGCCATGAGCTCGAGTTTGTGGTCACCCAGAACGGCATGCGCATGCTGGTCAGCGCGCCGGCGGACCGGAACAGCGACTACACAGCGATGGCGCGGCAGGCCCTGGCGGCGTGCCCGGGCCTGCGCGAGCTGGTCTTCCTCCCGGACGCCGGCCTGGACGGGCTGACCGCCGGCGAACCCGGCACTGAGGCGGAGCGCACCTATGCCGAGCTGCTCAAGCGGGCCGACGACGTCGGACACTCCGAGCTGAAAGCGCGCATGGCGGTACTGGATGCGCAGGATCCCGTCAATCTGCAGTACACCTCCGGCACCACGGGGTTCCCGAAGGGCGCCACGCTGACGCACCACAATATCCTTAACAACGGCTTTTCGATCGGCGAGCAGCTGGGCTACACGGAACACGACCGCGTGGTGATCCCGGTGCCCTTCTATCACTGCTTCGGCATGGTGATCGGGAACCTCGCGGCGCTCAGCCACGGGGCCGCCACCATCATCCCCGGCCGGTCGTTCTCGCCGGCCGGGGCGCTGGAAGCTGTGCAGGACTTCGGCGGAACCTCGCTGTACGGCGTGCCGACCATGTTCATCGCCGAGCTCGCCTTGCCGGACTTCGCCTCCTACGACCTCTCCACACTGCGCACGGGCGTCATGGCCGGCTCGCTGTGTCCCATCGAGGTGATGAACCGGGTCATCACGGAAATGAACATGAAAGACGTCGCCATTTGCTACGGCATGACGGAGACCTCGCCGGTGTCCACGATGACCCGGAGCGTGGACACCATGGCCCAGCGCACCGAGACCGTGGGCCGGACCATGCCGAACCTGGAGAGCCGGATCGTGGACCCGGTCACGGGAGAGGTGCTGGAGCGCGGCGGGATCGGGGAACTCTGCACGCGCGGCTACGCGGTGATGCGCGGGTACTGGAACCAGCCTGACAAGACCGCCGAGGCGATCGACGCCGACGCCTGGATGCACACCGGGGACCTCGCCCGGATGGACGCGGACGGGTACATCGTGATCGAGGGCCGGATCAAGGACATGGTGATCCGCGGCGGCGAGAACGTCTATCCGCGCGAAATCGAGGAATTCCTCTACACCCACCCGGACATCCAGGACGTGCAGGTGATCGGTGTCCCGGACACGAAGTACGGCGAGGAACTGATGGCCTGCGTCATTTTGAAGCCGGGGGCCGCGCCGATGGACGCCGCCAGCCTGGCCGAGTTCTGCCGCGGCAAGCTGGCACATTACAAGATCCCGCGCTACGTGGATGTCCGGGAGAGCTTCCCGATGACCGTCTCCGGCAAGATCCGCAAGGTTGACATGCGCCAGGAGGCCGCGGCCCGGCTGGGCCTCCAGACCGGCGGCTGACAGCAACGCGTTGCTCCTGAGGTCAGTGGTCGCGGTGGTCCTGGATGGTCATGCGCGGGCCAAATGTCGGTTTCCGGAAGCCGCTGAGCCCGATCATCCGGACCACCCGCTGCCGGTGCCCCGCCCATGGAGCCAGCAGCCTGAGCATGCCGGCGTCGTCTGTCCGGCGGCYGGTCAGGGCGGCGCCCACGTAGGCCGCAAGGTGGTAGTCGCCGACCGAGATCGAATCCGGGCAGCCGTGCGTGCGCTGCACCACCTCCGCCGCCGTCCAGACCCCGATTCCGGGCAGGGTCTGCAGCTTGGCCGCCGCCTCCGCGGCGGGGAGGGCGGCGAGCCGTTCCAGCGCGGCGGCCGAACGCAGCGCCCGCATGACGGTTCCCGACCGCTGCGGGCCCACGCCGGCCTTGTGCCATTCCCAGGACGGGATGTGCAGCCACTGCGCGGCCGTCGGCTGGACCAGCAGATTGGCGGGCGCGACGGTGCCGGCGCCCGGCGCCGCCGTCCCGAAGCGGTACATCAGGTAGCGGTATCCGCGGCGGGCCTCGATAACGGTGACCTTCTGCTCCAGGATGGTCGGCACGAGTGAATCGATCATCCTGCCGGTTGCAGGCAGCCGGATCGCGAGGTTCCGGCGTCGGGCTTCAACCACCATGCGCGGGAGGGTGGYGTGGAATGCGGGCTCGTCGAAGCCGGACCAGTCGTCGTCGCTCCCGAGCATGCGCGGGACGGAATCGACGGCGTCCCCCGCTCCGGGACCCCAGGCCTGCGCGTCCACGGCAGGGTCAGCCCGCGTCCCGGCCGTTGCCAGGCGCAGCGTGGCCGGACCGCGGGGCGTCGTGAACGCGAACCAGATCCCGTCCGGGGCGGTGCGGATGGACGGGTCGCCGTGGCCGCGCAGCAGCGTGCCGATGGTTTGCATCAAGTCGAACGGGCCGCCCGGGTGCCACCGCAATGAGGCGTCCGCCGCGGCGGCAATGCCTGCGGGGGCGTCTGCGAGGCTCATTCGAACATGTTCCCACGGCCCGCTGACAGCAGCGTCATCCGCGGCAACGGTGCAGGGGCCGTACGGCCCTTAACCTCCCGCGCTGCCGGGGCTAAAATCCGGCTAGTGGCGTGGTGTGTCCGCGCCCGCTTCTTGGCACCGAATCCTTGTTCTTAGGAGAGTGTGATGGCTGGTGGAGTGGTTCATTTCGAAATCCCCGCAGAAGACGAGGGCCGCGCACGGGAGTTCTACAGTTCGGCGTTCGGCTGGGAGGTAAGCCAGGTGCCGGAGATGAGCTACACCATGATCAAGACGACGCCGACGGATGCCAACGGCATGCCCTCCGTACCGGGCTCCATCAACGG
>NZ_JBFTZL010000236.1:0-4745 GCF_056406825.1 Arthrobacter sp. P1_A5
GCATGGGGGAGGGCATGGGGGAGGTCAGGGCGTTGCCGCTCGCGGCCGCGGGTGCGCCGCCACCGCGGGAGCGCTTCTTGGCCTTGGCCGGCTTGGCGCCTGCGGCGTTGCTGACGGAGCCCAGCGACGCCGGCAGCACGACTTCCAGGCGCTTGCCGCCGACCTCGACGACGACGCGCTGGCGGTCGCCGGCGTCGGCCGCTTCAGCCTCGCTGCCGGTCGGGGTCCAGGCCTGAATGTCATTGACGAAGGCCGTCTCGATCCAGCGGGTGTGGACCTTGAAGGGGCCTTCGGCCGGTGCGAAATCGGGATTGGAAACCACCGCGAGGTCGAACGGGATGACGGTGGGAATGCCCTCCACCACCATTTCCTCCAGTGCCCGCCGGGAGCGCTGCAAGGCCTGGGTGCGGGTGGCGCCGGTGACGATCAGCTTGGAGAGCATGGAGTCGAAGTTGCCGCTGATGACATCGCCCTGCTCCACGCCGGAATCTACGCGGATACCGGGACCGGTGGGGTTTTTCAGTACCGTGATGGTGCCGGGTGCGGGCATGAAGTTCCGGCCCGGGTCCTCGCCGGTGATGCGGAATTCGATCGAGTGGCCGCGGACTTCCGGGTCGCCGTAGCCGAGTTCCTCGCCGCGGGCCAGCCGGAACTGTTCGCGGACGAGGTCGATCCCGGTGACTTCCTCGGAGACGCAGTGCTCCACCTGGAGGCGGGTGTTGACCTCGAGGAAGGAGATGGTGCCGTCCTGGCCGACGAGGAATTCGCAGGTGCCTGCGCCGAGGTAGCCGGCCTCCTTGAGGATGGCCTTGGAGGATTCGTAGAGCCGGCGGTTCTGTTCCTCGGTGAGGAACGGGGCCGGGGCTTCCTCGACGAGTTTCTGGTTCCTGCGCTGGAGCGAGCAGTCGCGGGTGGAGACCACCACGACGTTGCCGTGGGCGTCGGCCAGGCACTGGGTCTCGACGTGACGCGGGGCGTCCAGGAAGCGCTCAATGAAGCACTCGCCGCGGCCGAAGGCGGCGGTGGCCTCGCGCACGGCGGATTCGAAGAGTTCGGGGATTTCTTCGCGGGTGCGGGCCACCTTSATGCCGCGTCCGCCGCCGCCGAAGGCCGCCTTGATGGCGAYGGGCAGGCCGAACTTGTCCACGAAATCGAGGATTTCCTCGGCAGATTCGACCGGGTCGGCGGTGCCGGGGACCTGCGGGGCGCCGACCTTCTCGGCAATGTGGCGGGCCTGGACCTTGTCGCCCAGGGCAGAGATCGCTTCGGGGGAGGGGCCGATCCACGTAATGCCGGCATCGATCACCTTGGCGGCGAACTCGGCGTTCTCGGCCAGGAACCCGTACCCGGGGTGGATGGCGTCCGCGCCGGACTGGCGGGCGACGTCGATGATCTTGTCCATCACCAAGTAGGACTCCGCGGCGGTGTTGCCACCGAGCGCGTAGGCCTCGTCAGCGAGCCGGGCGTGCAGCGCGTCGCGATCGGGGTCCGCGTAGACAGCCACCGAGGCGATGCCTTCATCGCGGGCGGCGCGGATGATGCGCACCGCAATTTCTCCGCGGTTGGCGATCAGCACCTTGGTCAGCCGGCGGATGCCCGCGGCTGTAGATGACTGCGTTGATCCCGGCACGGTGGGTGCGGACTGCTCCGAATTTGCTGACAAGGCGTCTCCTTCTTTCCTTCAGGGAGCCTAGCGCGGTTTTGAGGGTTCCGCCGATATTACTTGCGGATTCCGCGCGTATACGGCCCTTCCTTTGTAGGGTTGCCACAAAGGGCGGCGAATTGGCTCACTCCGCCACGCATTCCGTCGTTACTCGGCGCGGATGTCCGCCGGGTCCGCAGCCCCGCCGGTCCAGAGCTCGGTGATGCCCACATTTGCCTGGCCGAGCAGGGCGCGCAGGGTGGAGATGGAGAGCCCGACGACGGTGTGGGGATCGCCGTCGACCTTGCGGATGAACGCCCCCCCGTAGCCGTCGATAGTGAAGGAGCCGGCGCACTGGAGCGGCTCGCCGGTGGCGATGTAGGTTTCGATTTCCTCGGCGCTCATCTCCATGAAGTGCACCTCGGCCGAGGACACCGAGCCCAGGGTGGCGCCGGTGCCGCGCGCGGTGACGTCGGCGTCGTCGTCTTCTGTGTCTGTGTCTGTGTCGCGGCAGTCCACGAGCCAGTGGCCGGTGTGCAGGACGCCCATGCTGCCGCTCATGCGGAGCATACGCTCCCGGGCGACGTCGGCCGTGTAGGGCTTTCCGTGGGCCTCGCCGTCGAACTCGAAGACCGAGTCGCAGCCGATCACGATTGCGCCGTCCGCCTCGGGCAGCGAGGCGACGGCCTCTGCCTTGGCCCGGGCAAGCAACAGAGCCGTGTCATGCGGATCCGTCACGCCGTAGCGGGCCTGCACGGCGTCCTCGTCGACGTCCGAGACGAGGACCTCGTGGGCGATGCCGGCGTGGCTGAGCAGCTTGGTGCGGGCGGGGGACTGGGAGGCAAGAATGAGGCGGGTCACGGATCCAGCCTAATCCACCGCAGCACAGCAACACCGGGTCCCGGAAGGGCGCCTGGACGGGACAGAAGACCCTGTTTGCGGATACCTGACAGTGGTGGAGTTGAACCGGCATCCTAAAAAGAATCGAGCAGCTCATGTCTGGATGGCTCGTGGCAAGCGTTGGCATGGTTGGTGATGGAACATATTTTGGCTGGGACGGTTTCATCATTCAATCCGGAAATCTGATCGTGATCGTCGTGATGATCATCTTGTTCATCCTGGCCCTGGTCCTGCCTTTTCCCGGAGGGAAGCGGCGGAAATGACTGCCGCTGCAACACCGGGACTTGGCGCGCAGGTCGATGAAACAGACGCCCGTACCTTGACCGGCAGGGCCCGCCGGTGGCTCCTGAGGAAGCTTCCGCCGGACAAACTTTTGCCCGAGGACCAGCCAAGCTTCGTGGCATCCTGGGCGTACGTATTCGGCATGGGGGCCATCGCGTCCCTGCTGTGGATCATCGTTTCCGGGATTGTGCTGGGACTGAACGGACCCCAGTGGTATCACGTGTCCTCGCTGGGGAGTTTCGTCAACAGCACGCATTTGTGGAGCGTGGAGTTCTTCTTCATCTTTATGGTGGTGCACCTGTGGCTGAAATTCTGGATGGCGGCCTGGCGCGGGGGCCGGGTCCTGACCTGGATCACCGGCGTGATCTCCTTTGTCGTTTCCATCGTGGCGGCCTTCACCGGGTATCTGCTCCAGACGAACTTCGACTCGCAGTGGATTGCCTTTGAAGCGAAGGATGCGCTGAACGCGGTCGGGGTAGGCGCCTGGTTCAATGTGGCCAACGTCGGTCAGCTCTTCACCTGGCACGTCACGCTGCTGCCCTTGGCCGTGGGTGCTGTGGTGGTCCTGCACGTCCTGCTGGTCCGGGTCCACGGCGTTGCACCTCCACTGGATGCCGCGGAGTCCGACGCCCAGCTGCTTCACAACCGCCAGGAGGCCACCGAACCTCCGAAGGCCACCGAACCCAGGGGCACAGAATCCGGGGGCGCTGAATTCGGGGGTGCAGTGCAGTGACCAGGAAGAGCAGCAGTATCTCCTGGCGGAAGGCGGACGACGTTGCCGGCCGGCCCTGGACGGGCAGCTTCCGCGAATATGACCTCATCAAAGAACTGATCATCGGCGTTGTGGTGGTCGGCGTGCTCGTGCTCGGTGTGTCCGCCATCTTCGGGTCCCCTGATGAGCCCAACGTGAGCCTCAAGGCGTGGGCCACGGCCGCCCCCGCGGATTTCGTTGGCACCGCCGCGAAAGAGCTTGCCGGTACCAGCGATACTGCCGGATACGGGCCGCCCTACAACTCGACCCCGGACGCGACGCAGAACATCGGCCCCGTGGACCTTCAAAGCCTCTCCGGCGTCCGCCTTCCGGTTGATACCGCCAATGACTTCGTGATCGCCCCGCTGGCGACGCTGCCGTCGCCGCCGGCAGAGCTGGCCAGCTGGACGGCCGCCACGGACCAGCAGCGCTCAGCCTGGGCAGCTGCCTATTCGGACGCCCTTGCCGCTGCGCCGGATAACGACCCGGCCCAGGTGGGCGACGGCGACTATGGCCCGGTCCCTGCACTGACCGGAGCGTTGCTGGAGATGGCGCGCCAAGGCAGTTTGGACGGCGTGCTGCAAAACGGTGGAAACTTCTACAACATGGACTACACGCGCGGCCTCCTCTTTTTGGGCGACGGCGGCTACTTCCCGGATCTTGCGGCCAGCCAACACCTCTCCGGGGATCAGTGGGGCGTGATGAACGAAACCGGCGATACGCCTGGGCAGTCCTGGTTGTGGCTCTTCTCGCTCCTTTACCAAGTGGAACCGTTCAAGTCCGCGCCTAATGCCGATGCCCTCGTCGTCGTCACGATGTTCGTGCTGACGGCGTTGCTGGCCCTGCTGCCGTTCATCCCCGGACTACGGTCGCTGCCGCGGGTGATCCCCCTCCATCGCCTGATCTGGAAGGACTACTACCGCAACCGCTGAGTCCGCCGGCAATCCGTGACGCCTAGCTTCGGCTGAGGAGTACAGGCGCGTTATTGTCAGAGGCCCCTGAGACACTGGGTTCATGGACGGCAATCACGGGCCCGAAGTGGCTCCGGCCATGCCGCGGGCGATGCCGCCGCCATTCTGGGCACCGCGGAGGCAGCCGTCGCGGACGTGGCGGGCCGGCTGGCCGCCGGACCGCTGGGCTTAGGCTGTCCGCCCACGGACAGTGCCGGGA
>NZ_JBFTZL010000237.1:0-4743 GCF_056406825.1 Arthrobacter sp. P1_A5
GGACGTGGGAGGGGACTTTTACTCGTGGAGTGAATCGGAAGACGGCGTGGATCTGATGCTTGCCGATGTGATGGGCAAGGGGACGGCTGCGGCGCTCATGGCCGCCACCGTCCGCAGCGCGGTACGCAGTGCCGGAGGCAACGCGCCCGGTGCGGTTCTGGACCGGGCCAGCAGGCTCCTCGCAGTGGACCTGGAGAACACGGCCACCTTTGCGACGGCCTTCCTGGCCAGGCTTGAGCCGGCCAGCGGGCGCCTGGAGTACGCCGACGCCGGTCACGGCCTGAGCATCATCGTCGCCCGTGACGGCTCCTACCGCCGCCTGCCCTGTCGCGGGCTGCCGCTGGGACTCGGTGAACCAGGCTCGTGGGGCACGGCATATGCTGTCCTCGCCCCGGGAGAGACCCTCGCGAGTTTCACCGACGGGCTCCTGGACCTCTACGACGGTACCTTGGCCGCGCTCGATGACCTCGCAGCCCTCGTCCGCGACAATACCCCCGCACAGCTCACCGCCCTCCTGCAGGACCTCCACCGGGAGACCCAGCCGGATGACGACGTCACAGCTATCTTCCTCACCCGCCTTCAGGTGGCCGCATAGCACACCCTCTGGGGAGGCTGGTGGCGGTTCTGGTCGCCGCGGCGCCCGTCAGGTGGGGATGACGCGAAACAGAAAGCGTGTCCGGACCATCACCCAAAGAACGGCCAGCACCACCACGTACGCGGCCGTGTTCACGAGGACTCGGCCATCCTGCAGGGCGGGGATATTGGATATGACAGCGATCAGCACTACATGCATRATGAAAACGTAGAGTGTGGCCCGTCCGAGGGGAATCAAGAACCACCCCAAAATACGCTCCACGGGCTTCCAATAGGCCGTTAGGAACGCGTAGACCGCCACTACCAACAGCACGACGTTCAGCAACCTTCCCGGCTCCAGATAGGTGCGGCCGAAAAAGGCATCGTACATGGCACGGTAGGTGGCGTCCGGCATGACGGCCAGCCGGGTATCAAACCCGTTGGCAAGATACGGATTACAGAAGGACAGGAAAGCCAGTGCGGCCGCGGCCGCCGTGCAAGCGACCACCACCCAGGTCCGACGGCCCAGCCAGGCGATGATGGCCGCGCGATGGTACCCGGCCACCAGACCGAGCACGAAGAGGACCTGCCATACCATCAGCGGAAAGGAGTCCTCGAACTGCGAGGGCAGCAGCCGGATCCTGAACACAGCACCCGCCGCGTAGAGAGCTGCGGACGTCGCCAGCACCCACAGCACCTTTCCCCGGGACAACGCCGCCAATACCAGGGGGCTGACGATGAGCAGCACCACATAGAGGCCCATGACGTTGAACTGCCAGGGCCCGAACTTCAACAGCAGGATCCCGGGGATCACTTCGGGGGGCACCGGAAACTGCAGTAGGGACCCCATTCCCGCGTAGAGGTCATAGGCGCGGCCCGATCCCCCGCGCCCCGCGGCGCCCGTTCCCTGGTCAACGAATGACGTCAGGGCATCCGCATTGACAGCCGGCACAAGGGAAAAGAGGAAGACGCCGAGCAGAACCACCAAGGCCGTGCCGTACAGTTTTCCCGCGCGCCTCCCGGCATGGTCCACCACGTCACCAAGGTGGTCCGTGACCCGCGGACCGAACACCATGCCCAGGACCAACCCGGAAAAAAGGACAAAGAGTTCCGCCCCGGACACGAAGCCCACGGCCTCCTGAGTGAACAACTGAAAAAGCGAAGTCATGCCCAAGTGATTGACCACAACAAACACAATGGCGAGCCCACGCAGGAGATCGACCCTTGAATCCCGGGAAGAGGGGTCCTTGTACGACCAGCCCGAAACGCGGCGAAAACGCCGGGGAGCGGCCCACAACAGGAACAACACCAACACCACAGCGGCACCAACGCCCCAGACTGCCCAGCCAGAAAGGACCTGACCGGCGTCCGGCACGGAAGCACTCGGGTCTTTGGTGGCGGTGACTGGTCCTGTTACCAGGGTGGAGCTTTCCAAGCGGTTTCCGGCCGCTGCGGCGAGGTCCGGCCGTCCGGTCAGCCGCCAGTCGATAGCGGCCACACCGTTGTCCCTGGTGCTCATTTTCTCATCCCAGACCACGGCCTCGACACCGCTGAACCGCTCTGATGAGGACTCAGCAAGCACTTGCCCCCACCAGGAAAGCTTGATGGCGGACTCCTCTGCGCCGCCCACTGTGGGGCTGTAGAACGCTGCAGTCTGGAGCATCAGTGGCTTAGCACGTCCTTGGACGTAGGCGCCGTAGAAATTGCCGAAGGACCCACCGGCCTCGTGACCGGTCAGCATGTCTGCCAGCTCCCCGGAGGCCGGCACCGAGTTCACGGCGGCTCCGCCACGGGTGTCGTCATGGTAGGCGCTCAGCCCGACCCACTCAACGACGTCGTCCCCGGGATAATACGGCGAGTAGCCGTCATCAGCACCATCCCAGACACCGTCCCCGTTGGAGTCCAGGATCCGATACCCGTCAGAGCCGGGCCCGGGCGCGTTGCGGTTCCGCTCAAAGGGGTAATCCTTGGCCAGGAAGGGCTCCCAGACCATGACAGTGCCGGCGTCGTCAATGGAGCCAAACGCGGCTGCCACCGCCCGAAAGGCGGCCACATAGGCAGCTGGCTGCTGGCCCCAGCTCACCCAGCTGGAGTTCATGTCCGGGGCAAACCGGATGAACACTTTCCCGGGAATCCCCTCCGTGAGCCGGCCGATCTCCTGCGCAAAGGCAAGAGCCCTAACAGCATCGATCTGCTCCAACGGAACAGCGGGCTTTACCGTCAGCTGGGCATGGGCGCCCAGGGAGCCTGCCTGCTCGACGAACTTGCGGACATCCGCCTTCTCGGATTCCCGGACCGGCAGGGTGACATCGTGGCTGAAAATGCCCGGCGAGGAACCCAGTCGTTCAGAGAACCCCGCCGCGCTATCCTCGCCCCATTGCAATGCTGCACCGAGGAGAGGACCGTGACCCTCCGCCGGACCCGTTGAACCGGACGAGGCACGTGCCGGTTCGGCCGCCGGACCAGCAACGGAACCACCCATCGGGTCGGCGTCCGCAACCATGGCCGGGCCCGCAACAAGCAGGAACAGGAAAGCCGGCAGGAACGCTGCATAAAGGAGTCCGCGGCCCGGCACTCGGGCATCTCCAACCGTGGCCGAACGCCGCGCGCCGCGATGCTTCATCTGCCCCTCCCCACGGGGATATCCGGACCCCTCTGTGAGGCCACCGCCCGATACTATCGGGCCGAGGCAGTCCAGATGACCAGGCCAYGCACCGCCGGAAGTGTTGATAGACGGGCCCGGTGTACTGTATTGAGGGCCTCCACGGCGCCCGTGCGGCCCTGGCATTGGTCAAAATGGAATCCGGGCACCATGCCCGGCCAACTTAGAGGAACACATGACACACCCCTTCGACAGCCCAGACGACGCCGGCAGGGCGGAACTCCGCGAGCGGCGGCCCGCGAAGAAACGCCGGGGCCGCAACGTGCTGATCGCCGTCGCCGTGATGGTGGCGCTCGTCGCGGTGGTGGCTGGCGGCTACCTCTTCAACCTCGCACACACCTTCGACTCCGGTTCCAGCAAGATTGAGCAGGCCTTCCCGGAGGAGTCCACGCGCCCGAAGAAGACTGACACGTCGATGAACATCCTGGTGATGGGCAGCGACAGCCGCGGCGCCGCCGAGTCTGACGCCAGCACGCCCACTGACCAGCGTGCGGACACGCTGATGCTCATGCACATTCCTGCGGACCGCAAGAACATCTACACCATGTCCATCATGCGCGACCTCTGGGTGGACATCCCCGGGCATGGTGAGGCGAAAATCAACTCGGCGTTGGCCCTTGGCGGTACGCCGCTGATGGTGCAGACCATTGAGTCGATCTTCCAGCAGCGCATCGATCACGTGGCGATGATCGACTTCGAGGGCTTCAAGGGGCTCACCGACGCGCTGGGCGGGGTGACCGTTAACACCAAGCTGCCGTTTACGTCGAACGATCTGAAGGGCCAGTCCTTCGCCCCGGGCCAGCACACCTTCAACGGAACCCAAGCCCTGGCCTTCGTCCGCGAACGTCACGCCTACGCGGACGGCGACTACCAGCGGGTCCGCAACCAGCAGGAGTTCCTGCGGGCCATCATCAAGAAATCCACCGCCGGCCAGACGCTGAGCAACCCAATCACCATCAACAACATGGTGGGCGCCGTGTCGCCGTTCGTCACTGTGGACAAGACCTTTGATTCGGGAGCCGTGGCCGGGCTGGGACTCGAGCTCAAGGACATCCGGGCACAGAACACCGTCATGTTCACGCTGCCCACCAACGGCGTCGGAACGTCCGCGGACGGCCAGTCGATCGTGCTGKCCGACCCGGACGCCATCCAGAAGATCTCCGCAGCGATGGCCTCCGGCACCCTGGGCGAATACGTCGCGGCGAACAAGTTCGAGAACGGCAACTAAGTCCGGCCGGGTGAGGCGCCCAGAGAGGCCCTTGGACCCATAGTCCGTGGCCGGGCGCGATGGTAGCGTCCGCTTATGGGGAACGCTCCGGAGCCAGCAGCAGCGGCTTCCGCGGCGTCCCCGCCCCCTCCTTCGCCCGCCGTGGCAGGCGCCCGCCGTCGGACGCTGCTGCTGCTGGGGGCACTGCTCGCGGTCGCCGTCGCGGTGGCCGTCGCGGTCGCGGCCTACATACTCCCCGGGCCCCGTCCCGGTGGCTCCGGCCCGGCCGGAGCTACGGCAC
>NZ_JBFTZL010000238.1:0-4674 GCF_056406825.1 Arthrobacter sp. P1_A5
CCGCGCGGCAGCGGGGGGCACCTCGGGGCGCACGGCGGCCGCGGCAGCGGCTGTCCCGCCGCCCCCTCCGCCCACCTTTGCCTGGCTGACCCGCCGCCGCGCAGCCCGCACGGACACGTAGACGGCCGCCTAGCGCCCGGAGTTCTACCGGGGGCTCCGGCCCTGGAGTTCCGTCCCTGGACTTGTGCACAACAGTAAGACAGTGTCTCATTCACTTGACCATTGAGGCGGAAGGCCATTCCACGGTTAGCTGGGTCACATCCTCGTTTCCCCGTGACCGTTCAGGACTCCTCATGACCTTGCAGAAAAACCGGCCTTCCGGCAGCGCCGCCCATTGGGACGACGTCGAGATCGGCGACGCCGTCCACCTCCACCGCGGCGGCCGCCTTGAGCACGCGGGCCTGGTCGACAACCGCACGCCCGACGGCGATGTCGTATGGGTGCTCTCCGACGGCGGGCACCGGCAGCTGTTCCACGTTGCCGACGGCTTTGAACTGAGCGTGGCAGACCCCGGAGGCGCTGGCCATGCTGGCAACTGACCGGCCTACGGCGCTGGCACGGCAGCCGGAAATCCTGTCCGGGTCCGCGGCCGGGACGGACCCCTGGGCCGCTTCCTGCCCCGACGACTGCCACTACTGCTCGGGGCCCGAGACCGACTAGGGCAGCTGCTCGCCGGCTCCGGGAAGCAGCACGCGGCGCAGTTGACCTCGGCCGATGCCGGGAAATCACAATCCGGACATCAATCGGGCTCCGTCGCAGTGGCATCGTTGACTAAGGCAACGGCGGGGATAATGGTTGAGCCATGAGGTCTCAGCGAATGAAGCACGCACTGGTTGTGACAACGGCTGCCGCGGCGGCCCTCCTCTTCAGCGGCTGCGGGGGCAGCTCGACGCAGGCCCAGTCGGCCGCGTCCCCGCCCAGCCCGTCTGCCACGGAGACCAGCCAGCCGCCGGCGACGTCCGCCGCCGCGCCGGAATCCTCTGCCGCCGCCGCACCGTCCACCGCCAAGGCAGGCCCCCAGCTGTGCAAGGCCGCAAGCCTGACCGGCACCACCGATGCCACCGGCGGCGGCGCGGCCGGCAGCATCTACATGCAGCTGATCCTGACCAACTCCGGCACCGAACCGTGCCTGCTGAAGGGCTTCGCGGGCGTCTCCCTCACAGCAGGGGCCGACGGTGAGCCGATCGGCGCCGCCGCCACCCGCGACGACTCGGGCCCGGTCACCGACGTCACGCTCGCCCCGGGCAAGGCCGGCACAGCCACCCTGCGCTACACCCAGGCCGCCAACTACCCGGACTGCACCAAGACACCGGCGGCAGGATTCCGGGTCTACCCGCCCAACGACACCGCGTCGCTGTTCATTCCGCAGCAACTGGACGCCTGCACCAACACGGAGATCAACCTGCTGACCATCGGTGCCTTCCAGCCCAAGTAACACCCGTCCCCCGCGTCTCTGCTCCAGCGCGTCTGCGCTCCGCCCGTCCCGGGGCACCTGGCCGCCGCGGGACCCGCTGCCCCATGATGTGGCCCGGCCAATAGTGTCGGCGGGGTAGGGCATGATGGAGGAATGAAGGGGCAGGAGCTCGCCGGCGGCACACTCGCGGCCGACGCCATGGACCGGTTCAGCCGGCCGACCCGGGACTGGTTCCTGGGCGCTTTTTCCGCGCCCACACCGGCCCAGAACGGCGCCTGGAATGCCATCTCCTCCGGTTCGCACGCCCTCGTCGTCGCACCCACCGGCTCCGGCAAGACGCTCGCCGCGTTCCTCTGGGCGCTGGACCGGTTGCTCGTCTCCGCGCCCGCAGAGCCCGACGCCCTCCCCGGCCTGGACCCCTCGGCCAAGGGCGGGCGCCGGAAGCCTGCTCGAGGCAAGGCGCCCCAGCGCAAGACCCGCGTGCTGTACATATCCCCGCTCAAGGCTCTCGGCGTCGACGTCGAACGCAACCTCCGCGCGCCGCTGATCGGCATCACGCAGACCGCCAAACGCCTGGACCTGCCGGCCCCGCTCATTACCGTGGGCGTCCGGTCCGGGGACACGACGGCGTCGGACCGCCGCTCGCTGCTCAGCCACCCGCCCGATATCCTCATCACCACCCCGGAATCGCTCTTCCTGATGCTGACGTCCAAGGCCCGCGAAACCCTCAGCGAGGTGGACACGATCATTGTCGACGAGGTCCACGCCGTCGCCGGCACCAAGCGCGGGGCGCATCTGGCGGTGTCGCTGGAACGGCTGGACGCGCTGCTGCCCAAGCCCGCCCAGCGGATCGGGCTGTCGGCCACCGTGGAACCCAAGGAGCTGGTGGCGCAGTTCCTTGCCGGCTCGGCGCCGGTGGAAATTGTCGCCCCTCCGTCACGGAAGAACTGGGACCTGACCGTCTCCGTCCCGGTGGAGGACATGTCCGATCTCCAGGGCGCCGCCGGGGCCTTCGACTCCGGTCCGGCCTCCGGGCTGCAGCCCCAGGCCTCCATCTGGCCGCATGTGGAGGAAAAGATCGTGGACCTGGTGCTCGCCAACCAGTCCACCATCGTGTTTGCGAACTCCCGCCGCCTCGCCGAACGGCTGACCGCCCGGCTCAACGAGATCTACGCCGAACGCCAGCTCCTGGCAGCCGGCGGCGGCTGGACGGACTTCGGCGCCAGCACCCCGGACTTCGACGCCGTGCCGAATGACGTGCCGCGGGGCGTGCCGAGTCCAGTGCCGAGTCCAATGCCGTCCCGCGGTGTGGGCGTGCCGTCCGGCGGCGCCGCCGCGCAGCCCACGTCCACCGCCACACCGGCCCACATGATGGCCCAGGCCGGGAGCAGCGCCGGCGCCGATCCCGTGCTGGCCCGCGCCCACCACGGCTCCGTGTCCAAGGACCAGCGCGCCCTGATCGAAGATGACCTGAAATCCGGTCGGCTGCGCTGCGTCGTGGCCACGTCCTCACTCGAGCTCGGCATCGACATGGGTGCAGTGGACCTGGTGGTGCAGGTCGAGTCGCCTCCCTCCGTGGCCAGTGGTCTGCAGCGGGTGGGCCGCGCCGGCCATCAGGTTGGCGAAGTCTCCCAGGGCGTCCTGTTCCCGAAGCACCGGGCAGACCTGGTCCACACGGCCATCACCGTGGAGCGGATGCTCGCGGGCAAGATCGAGCGGCTGAGCGTACCGGCCAACCCGCTGGACATCCTGGCCCAGCAGACGGTCGCCGCCACGGCCCTCGGTGCCATCGACGTGGAGGACTGGTTCAACACGGTCCGGCGGTCGGCGCCGTTCGCCTCGCTCCCCCGCTCCGCGTTCGAGGCCACCCTGGACCTCTTGGCCGGGCGCTACCCCTCGGACGAGTTCGCCGAACTGCGCCCCCGGGTCATCTGGGACCGGAATGCCGGGACCATCGAGGGCAGGCCCGGCGCGCAGCGGCTCGCCGTCACGTCCGGCGGCACCATCCCGGACCGCGGGCTGTTCGGCGTCTACATCATCGGCACCGAAGTCGAGGGCACCGGCGGTAGCGGCTCCTCCGGCGGCGCCGGTGCGGACGGCAGGGCAGCCAGCCCGGCCGCCGCCGCGGCCAAGGGCGGGCGCCGGGTGGGCGAACTCGATGAGGAAATGGTCTATGAGTCCCGGGTTGGCGACGTCTTCGCCCTCGGCGCCACCAGCTGGAAGATCGAGGACATCACGCACGACCGCGTCCTGGTCTCGCCGGCGTTCGGCCAGCCCGGCAAGCTCCCCTTCTGGAAGGGCGACTCCCTGGGCCGGCCGGTGGACCTGGGCCGCGCCCTCGGCGCATTCATGCGCGAACTGGCGGCGTCCGACGTCGGGCCGGCCACCGAGCGGTGCAAGGCCAGCGGACTGGACGATTACGCCGCGAACAACCTGATCCAGTACCTCGCCGAACAACGGCTCGCCACCGAGGTGGTCCCCAGCGACACGACCCTAGTGGTCGAACGCTTCCACGACGAGCTCGGCGACTGGCGCGTGGTGCTGCACAGCCCCTTCGGCATGCCCGTGCACGCACCGTGGGCCCTGGCCGTGGGCCAGCGCCTGCAGCAGCGCTACGGGATGGACGGCTCGGCCATGGCCGCCGACGACGGCATCGTGCTGCGCGTGCCCATGATGGAGGATGAGCCGCCGGGCGCCGAGTTGTTCCTGTTTGACCCGGAGGAAATCGAGCAGATCGTGACGGCGGAGGTCGGCGGGAGCGCCCTGTTCGCCTCCCGGTTCCGCGAGTGCGCGGCCCGCGCGTTGCTCCTGCCCCGGCAGAATCCCGGCAAGCGGCAGCCCTTGTGGCAGCAGCGGCAGCGTTCGGCGCAGCTGCTGGATGTTGCCCGGAAGTACCCGACGTTCCCGATTGTCCTCGAGACGGTCCGCGAGTGCCTGCAGGATGTCTACGACCTTCCGGCGCTGAAAGACATCGCCGCGTCGGTCGAGCGCCGCGAGCTCAGGATCGTCCAGACCACCACCCAGCAGCCCTCCCCGTTCGCGAAGTCCTTGCTCTTTGGCTACGTGGCCCAGTTCCTCTACGAAGGCGACTCCCCGCTGGCGGAGCGCCGGGCCGCTGCCCTGGCCCTCGATTCCACCCTGCTCAACGAGCTCATGGGCCGCGTGGAGCTGCGCGAACTGCTGGATGCGAAGGTCATCGAGGCCACCGAGCGCGAACTGCAGCGGCTGGCCCGCGACCGCCAGGTGCGCGGGCTGGAGGG
>NZ_JBFTZL010000239.1:0-4656 GCF_056406825.1 Arthrobacter sp. P1_A5
TCGGGGCCCGAAGCGGACCTCACCGGTGAGGTCGGCGCGGCTGAAGGCGGGTCAGCCGATCCGCTGGGCCAGGGGCACGATAATCCCACCGGACCGCGCACATGGGTGATACGCCATCGGTGATACCGAGATAATCGCAACGTCGTAGATGCGGCGTGAGGTCATTCTCCGGTGTTCATCGTCTCGATCCATCCGGACGGATGGAGCCGACGCGGATTCTCAACACAATCACCTGGACCGCTTGGGCAAGTCCGGCCTCCACGAACCTTAAACCGTCAGCGCGTGCCGGCCGCATGGACGGCCGCGGCTGGCTGGCCCTGCCGTGACTGGCTCCACGCCATCCAGCCACCCGATGCAGCCATGAGCAAGGCACCGGCCGGTTGCGTCGGAAGGCTGCTGCCCGTGGTCGCCTGCCCCAGCACGACGCCGAGGAGGTAGAACAGTACGGCGCCGGCAATCCATAGGGCCCCGGCCCAGCTGGGGAGCGTCCGGGACTGCCAGACCGCGACTCCAAGCAAGACGTTGCCAAGGAACGCGAGCACGATCCCGAGCAGGAACGAGACCGTGATGGCGGATGGAAACTCCAGAAGCATGACGTCCCGGTTCCCTTCCAGATACGCCTTCCCGATCGCGGGAGTGGCGAAAGTGGAGAGGACTGCGGGGACCATTAGCAAGGCAGTTCCCGCGACGGTGATGACTGTTGCTGCCAGTGCCAGGCGGCCGACGCGGCTGTTGGCCAGGCAGCAGCCCAGCGCGAACACCCCGAAGATCGCGAGGATGGTGCCTCCGTAGCTGCCGAGCAAGTGGCTTGATTGATACGAGCCCGAGCTGACGAACCGCGCCCAGGCGTCTGGATCCTTTTGCTGGTCCGGCTGAGGCTCAAGCGTGGCCCAGGCGGTGATCAGGCCGTAAAGAGGTAACGTCCACAACCCCGCCCGGATCCAGTGGGTGATGTTCTGTGCGTTCATGGACCGCTTCCTTCCTCGACCATGAGCCCGCCGCCTGCCCGGAAACGGGACGACGCCTGCCCCAGCGTAGTTCCGGGGCCGCGTCCCGGGCTAGGGTGCGTTGATTCACGGGAAAGGTCCGCGGAACTGCAAAGCTGCGGTGCATCCCGGTCTGGGCGCGCACTGAGCCGAGAGCAGATGGCCGACTGGCGGGGACTCTACCCACTCCTTCGAATCGGGCAGCGAATCGTGCCTGCACGGTATCTTCGCGCGCCGCTGACCGTAGGCTCCATCCGTGTAGATCGCGCCCCGACTTCCTAGTCGTTTAGATCGAAGTCGAGGTCAAGGTCCCGTGGTGTTCTAAGTTGCCGCCAGATTGAAGCGACTCGGGCTGTGGGCAGGGTTGATGCAATGGGCATCCGGTCCACGGCGGTCAGTTGTTTCAGGGCGAGCCCGGTCAGTACCGCGATGTCTCTGATGGGTACCTGGAATGTTCGGAAGGGACCCAGTGGGGGGAGCCTGTCGAGTGCACCGGGGCGGGGTACATCCGGGAGGTCCGCCAGCTGGGGTGTCTGGTCCACGACTTCCCATAAGCGCCTTTCGCTGTCAGGTTCACTTCGTTGGACCCCGGACGTAATCGATGATCTCCCGGAACAGCGGTCCAACTGTCGCGATTGTCCACCCTGAGCGGGACAGTTTTGCGGCCGGGGTATGCGCGATTCCAGGCTTCCGGTATCTGTATCGGATTTTCTCGCAGCGGCAGTGCGGGCGGATGGTGTCGCGGTGGGGGACCGGCTGATGCGTCGCAGTGCGTCACATTGTGGCGCTACGGCGGATACCATCGGAGGGTGAAGGCATACCGTCGGCGCAAGAGACGAGCCTTCCTGCATCGGCGTGCGTCCCCGGCAGCCAAACGCCGGAAGGCCGCCGCCAGGCGCCAGCCGGCCGCCAAGGGGCTGTCGCAGGGGGAGGTGGCTACGCGGGTCGAGCGCGGGCTTACCAACCGCGTGCCGGACACCACTAGCCGGAGCCTGTGGCAGATCTTCCGGGCTAACGTCTTCACGCTCTTCAACGCAATCGTCGGCACGAGCTTCCTGCTGCTGTTGTTCCTGGGGCAATGGCGGGATGCCCTGTTCGGCCTCGCCGCTGTCAGCAATGCCGTGATCGGCGTCGTCGAGGAATACAGGGCGAAAAAGTCCTTGGACCGGCTGGCTGTCCTCAACGCCCCGCTCGCGCGGGTCTTGCGCGAGGGTCAGATCCACGACATCGCCACGGCCGACGTCGTAAAAGATGACCTCCTGGTGTTGCGGGCCGGGGATCAGGTCACTGCCGACGCTGCCGTACTGGAGTCGTCCGGCCTCGAGGTGGACGAATCGCTTCTCACGGGCGAAGCAGATCCGGTGGGTAAGGATGCGGGGACGGAAGTACTCTCCGGATCGATCGTCGTGGCCGGCCACGGCAACGCCCAGGTTGTCCGGGTCGGAGCGGCGTCGTTCGCGAGCCGGCTGACGGCAGATGCGCGACGCTTCTCGCTGGTGAACTCCGAGATCCGCAACAGCCTCAACCGTGTAATGCGCTGGATCGCCTGGATCCTGCTGCCCGTTGCCCTCATCGTGCTCAACGGCGAGATCCAGGCGCGCGGCGGCTGGCAGACCGCCATTTCCACCGGTGCCTGGACCCCCGCACTCGTGGGACTTATTGCCAGCATGATCGCGATCGTCCCGCTGGGACTAGTGCTGCTGACGAGCGTGGCTTTCGCCGTGGGCGGACTCCGGCTGGCTAAACACAACGTACTGATCCAGGAACTCGCCGCTGTCGAGGGACTGGCACGCGTAGACGTACTGTGCATGGACAAGACCGGAACCCTCACAGAAGGAGGCCTGGTCTTCGACGCGGTTCACCCGCTGGCGCCGCAACCGGGATGGGAACAGGCCCTCGCATGGTTTGGCGCCGAACCCGAGGCAAACGCCACGGCACGCTGCCTGAGCACGGCCTTTGAGGATGATGGCGGCCTTCAACCCGTCCGGACCGTGCCGTTCTCCTCCGCCCGGAAGTGGAGCGGAGTCAGCTTCAACGGGAGCGCCCGCGGTGCGCGCACCTGGATTCTCGGAGCACCGGAAATGATGCTTGTGCAGGGCGACGACGCAGCCGCACGTCTGAAGCCGTCGATCTCGGCGCCCGACGGCGCAGTACCGCGCCAGAGCGACGTCTTGCGCCAGGCTGGCGAACTGGCCGCATCAGGGCTGCGGACCCTGCTCCTGGCCGGCGCGGATCAGTTGCCAGCCAATGGGAAGGTGGAGCAGTTGCCGGGGTCGCTCCACCCTGTGGCGCTGCTGACCTTCCGGGAACAGCCGCGCTCCGATGCCCGGGAGACCCTCAAGTTCTTCCGGACCGAAGGGGTCGGGTTGAAGATCATTTCCGGCGACGATCCCCGCACCGTTGCCGCCATTGCCCGCAGGGTTGGCCTGGAGGTCACGGAGGGCTTCGACGCACGCTCACTGCCGGAGGACCCGCTGCATCTGGAGGAGGTGATGGAATCAAACATGGTGTTTGGCCGAGTGACGCCGGCCCAGAAGAGGGCAATGGTCGAGGCGCTCCAGCGCCGGGGACATACTGTGGCCATGACCGGCGACGGCGTCAACGACGCCCTCGCGCTCAAGACGGCCGACCTTGGCATCGCGATGGACTCCGCGGCGCCCGCCACCAAGGCAGTCGCGCGCCTGGTATTGCTCGACGGCCGCTTCGACAGGCTTCCCGGAGTCCTCGCTGAGGGTCGGCAGGTCATCGCCAATATAGAGCGGGTCTCCAGCCTCTTCCTGAGCAAAACGGTCTATGCGACCGCCATCGCGGTGACCTTCGGGCTCCTGCAGTGGACGTTTCCGTTTCTTCCCCGCCAGCTATCCTTCACGGACGGCCTGACGATCGGAATCCCGGCCTTCTTCTTGGCGCTCATGCCGAACCCGCGCCGCTATCAGCCCGGATTCCTGCGCCGGTCCCTATGGTTCTCCGTCCCTGCCGGACTGATCGTCACGGCTTCCCTGCTCACACTGAACGCATTCGCGCCGCTGGCCGGCGCGGCCACGTCCGAACAAGTCAGCAGCGCCTCTGTGCTGACGCTGTCCATGGTCGGACTGTGGATCCTATCGGCCGTGTCGCGCCCCCTCAACGCGGCGCGCCTGGCCGTGGTGTTGGCCATGAGCGCCTCCCTGCTGGTCTCGCTCAACCTCCAGCTCGTGCAGGAATTCTTCCTGCTTTCCCGGCCACCCGGCGGGTTGTTGCTCGCGGCCGTGGCGTGCGGGGCCGCCGGGGGCCTCGGAGTCGAGGTCCTGGCGCGGGTCCACGCCCGGGCCTTCCCGCAACAAGGTCCGGTGGTGAAGAGCGGTTAAATGGGCTCATCAATTATTAGCGTCATGTACTCAACCGAAGGGGCTGGAAGCCCTGCAAACAGAGGTGTGGTCCAGACATCTTTTGCTGGGGAACAACCATGGGAGTCCCAGCGACCCAGACTGGCCTGTTCAATCCGGGCACTTGGAGGGCCCATATTTTCCGGGGTTATGGGGGAATTGGGCGCCGCGTTCACAGGCGGGGGCGGTGGTGCAGGAGGGTTGCACACAGCACCGATGCGAGGAATATCTCAGGAGGCACTCCTCGGCCAGGGCTTCGGGGTAATCTCTGAAATCGATGTCCGCTCAACCTTCGAGACCAAGCT
>NZ_JBFTZL010000240.1:0-4583 GCF_056406825.1 Arthrobacter sp. P1_A5
GCTCCCACTGCCATCCGCGCCTCCACGGTCCTGCCGGCCCGCCGCGAGAACGTCGAACTCCGCACGTCGGACGGGCACCGGCTGGTGGGCGAGCTCGCCGTCCCGGAAACCGGCGGAATCAAGGCAACACTCATCACGCTGCACCCGCTGCCGACGCACGGCGGCTTCATGGATTCGCACGTCTACCGCAAGGCCTCCTACCGGCTGCCAGCCCTCGCGGGAATCGCCGTCCTGCGCTTTAACACACGCGGCACCTCATCGCCGCGGGGAACCAGCGGGGGAGCCTTCGAGGAAGGCGTCGGCGAGCGTCTCGACGTCGAGGCCGCGGTGCAGTTCGCCGTGGACCGCGGCCTGCCAAACCGGTGGCTGGTCGGCTGGTCCTTCGGCACCGAGCTGGCCCTGATGTACGGCGCTACCGAGCCCGTCGCCTCGGAAATCGAGGGGGCTGTGCTGCTCTCGCCCCCGCTGCACCGGGCCACGGACGTGCACCTGAAGGAATGGGCCGAGGCCGGCAAGCCGTTGAAGGTCCTGGTCCCCGAGCACGACGACTACCTGCAGCCGGCGGCTGCGGCCGCGAGATTCGCGCTGGTGCCGCAGGCGCAGGTGCTGGGGGTCGACGGCGCCAAGCACCTGTGGGTGGGGGAGAAGTACGCCGGGCGGGTTCTCAACGAAATCGTGGATGAGGTCATCCCCGGCAGTGCCGGATCTGGCAGCGCCGGAACTGTGCTTCCGCAGGAATGGGACGGGCCGGTCGCCACGGCACACGCCTGAGCCGCCAACGGCGCAAAGGAAAAAACCGCACCGAAACAGGACAGCCGCACCGTGGACCACGGTGCGGCTGTCCTGTTTCAGTGCGAAAATCCGCCAGGCGGAACTGTCAGCGGCTGTCCTGGCGCGCGATGAGGATTTCTTTGACCAGCAGCATGATGGCCGCCGCGGTGGGAATGGCGATCAGGGCTCCGAGGACGCCCAGCAGGCTGCCGCCGGCGATGACCGAGATGACGGCGACGGCGCCCGGCACCGCCACGGCTTTCTGCATGATGCGCGGTGAGATGAAGTAAGCCTCGAACTGGAGGTAGGCGAAATAGCAGATGGCGAAGACGAGCGCGGTCTGCCAGCCGGCGGTCAGTGCCACGATTGTCACCAGGAACCCGGCAATCATGCCGCCCACCAGCGGGATGAACGCCAGCAGGGCCACCACGAACGCCAGCAGCGTGGCGAACGGTACGCCGATGATCGACATCACAATGAACGCGAACGTGGCGTTCAGCACTGCGACGGCGGCCTGGCCGATCACGTAGTTGCCCACCGAACCGGTGATTTCCTCGGACAGGGCTTCAACCCGGGCCCGGCGCGAGCGCGGCGCGAGCCGGTAGCCCCACTTCTTCATGGCAGGCAGGGCACCGAGGAAGTACAGGCTCAGGACCAGCACGATCAGTGCGCCGAACAGTCCGTTTGCCACGGTGGAGCCGAAGCCCACAACACCGCCGAAGATGCCGCCCATGGCGTCCGGGTTGTTCACGAACTTCTCCAGCTCCTGGCTGATCCGGTCCCGGATGCCGAACTGGCTGTCGACGCTCCGGAAGAATTCCGAGTCAATAAACTCCTGGACCCACTTGGGCGCCTGCTGCACGATTTGCGTCACCTGCTGCACGATCGTGGGGATCAGGGTGGCAAAAAATGCGGCGACTCCGAGTGCCAGGGTGGACACGGACAGGAGGATGCCGGCGGCCCGGGGGACATTCCGGCGTTCGAGCCAGCGCACCACCGGGTCCAGCCCCAGGGTGATGAAGAGCGCCGTGATGATCCACAAGAGCAACTGCGTCGTATTTGACCCGATCCAGTAGACCAAGAGGGCGAAGCCGACGCCGACCGTGCCCATGAAGCCCATATACAGGGGGTGCTGGGCCGACATGCGCGGACCGGGACTGCCGAAGCGGGCATCGGCCGCTGACGTCTCCTCGGCCCCGGCCTCGTGCTCCGGGGGCATCTCGAAGCGGATTCTCGGCTGGGCTCCGGGCAGGGGCTGGCGCAGGCGCCGGGCCGCGGACAGCAGGACATTTGCCGCGGCAATCCGGGGGCGCGAGGTTGTGGGCCGGGGACTGGAAACGGGTTGTTCGGGGCCGGGTTCCTGGCTGTCGGATTCCTGCGCTTCTTCTGGTCCGGCGGAGGACGAATCCGTATGTTCAGTCACTGCGTTAAATGCCCTTAATTACTTGCTGCGCCACACTGGCGGCACTGGTGTGATGATCACCGCAAACACTATCAGCAGGCTTGTCACCAGAGGGGAAAAACGCCCCCGCGGGCACCGCCGCTGGGGGCCGTCCGGGTCCCCGATCTGACTCGCGGGTAACAAAATGGTTACTATTGAAGCTAACTGTCCGCTGATGATAGGTAGTATTTTGCGTTTCAAGACTGCAGTCGCCCTGGTGCTGCTTGGCCTCCTGACACTCCTGGCCGGGATTGGCCAGAAGACGTTCTGGGCTCCCCCGGAGACGATTACGGCCACCGCTCCGACCGGCACCGCCGCGCCGCTGACCGTCTTCGACGAGAAGCTGAAGACTCTGCACCCCGGGACCGTGAAGATTACGGTCAAGGGTGAAGGGGCCTTCCTGCTGGCCGCGGGCCGGCCGGACGACGTCGACGCCTGGGTGGGCAAGACGGCCCACAACACCGTCGCCGGCGTCTCCGAGGACGGCAAGGCGCTGCAGCTGACGCATACCGACGGCGAAGCTACCGCGCCGTCGCCCGCCGGATCGGATCTTTGGGTCACTACCGAGAACGCCACCGGCGAAATGGACTACTCGTGGAACGCGCCGGCCGACGGCGACTGGTCGCTGCTCCTCGCCGCGGACGGCACCAAGCCCGCCCCGGGCTCCATCACGATGACTTTCCCGAACGACACCTCCACGCCGTGGGCCATTCCGTTCATGGTGCTCGGCGGCCTGCTGATCATCGCCGGCGGGGCGCTGCTGATCCTCAAGCCGAAGTCAGGCAACCGCGACGGCGGCGGCACCGGCGGCGGCACGTTCGCCCGCCGCGCGCAGGCCAAGGCCGCGGCACGCCGCGGGGACGACGGCTCGACGGCAAGCACCCAGGATCCTGCCGCACCCGGCACCCCCGCACCCGGCACCCCCGCACCCGAGACTGCGCCGCAGCCGGCCACGCCGGAGAAAACAGGCCCGGAGAAAGCAGCGGCCGGCCAGAAGAAGGGCTCCGGCACGGTGCGCCGTTCCGGCATCGTGGTGGCGGTGCTGACCGCCGCAGCCGTCGCCGGAACGTCAGTGGCCGCCCAGGCCAGCCAGACGCCCGCGCCGTCGCCCAGTGCCCCGGCCTCCAGTGCTCCCGTCTCCGGCGCCCCGGGCTCCGACGCCGCGACCCCGGGCAGCGAGGGCCAGACCGGCGATGCGCCGGTGCTGCTGGACGCGCAGTTCCGCCGCGTCCTGGAACAGGTTGCCGGTGCCGTCGATGCAGGAGACGCTGCCAAGGACGCCGCCAAGCTGGCGCCGCGGGTGGCCAAGTCCGAACTCCAGGTGCGCACACAGAACTACAAGATCCGCTCGCAGGTCGGTTCCTACGAGGCCCGCATGCCTGTCCGCTCCACCAAGCTGCTGACCACGGTGGTCACCAACAAGCGCAGCTGGCCGCGCTCGGTCATGGCCGTGACGCAGGGCGAGGGCAACGTTGTCCCGCAGCTGCTGATCCTGACCCAGGAGTCCCCGCGGGATAACTACAAGCTGGTCAGCAGCACCCCGCTGCAGCCGGGTGCCACATTCCCGGGAATCGGCCGGGCCGGTACGGAGACGCTGGCGCCCGCGGACAAGACCGGGCTCTCGTACAGCGGCGACGAAGCCCTCGCCGGGCTCGGTGACCGCCTGACCAAGGCCGACTCCACCTTCAAGGACAAGCTCGTCGAAGGCCAGTCCTCCCCTTACATCGCGGACACCCTCGCCTACCAGGCCGACGTCGTCAAATCAGGCGTCAACGGCACCTTCGCCTTCACGCACAAGGCGGCCGCGGACAACACTGTCGTGTTCCGAACCGCTGACGGCGGGGCCTTGGTCCTGGGACGGCTGAACTTCTCGTTCGACGGCACTCCGAAGGCCGACGGGGACAAGCTCACCATCGGCGACGACGCGGCCGCCCTGGCCGGCGGCAAGGAGACCAGCACCGGCATGGTGCTGGACTTCGCAGAGTCCGTGGCTGTCTATGTTCCGCCGGCCGGTTCCAAGGATCCGATGAAGCTCGTGGCCGCCACCCGCGGCCTGGTCGGGGCGTCCTTCAAGTAGCCTTCGCCGGCGGGCATGGTGGCGCCGGGCGGGACTTCAATGGTTAGAGTGGAGCTATGACTACGCCAGCTTCCCGCCCGGTCCCGCCAGTTGCCGCCAGCCCGCTGAACCTGCGCGGCGCCGTCGATCTCTCCGCCCTAAAACAGCGGCCGGCGCCGAGTTCTCCGGAACCTGCCCGTCCCGGCGCCGCAGCCCCCGGCCCGGCGGCCTCCGCCGGTTCTGCCGGTGCCCCGGTGGCCCCGGCATCCGGCCCGGCCGACCACGCAGGCCGGCCGTTGCGCGTGGATGTGACCG
>NZ_JBFTZL010000241.1:0-4577 GCF_056406825.1 Arthrobacter sp. P1_A5
CCCCGGAGGCCCTCCGGGAGCGCCTGATCGGCGGCCTCCAGAGCTGGCGGGACTACCCGGCGTCGCTTCGGCTCTGGTACTGGCTCATTCCCGTCCTGACGGCCRCGCTGGGCGGCGTCCTGCGGTTCGTCCGGCTGGACACGCCGCGCAACCTGGTCTTTGACGAAACGTACTATGTCAAAGACGCGTACTCATTCCTGGTCAGCGGATACGAGCGCAGCTGGCCGGACCGGGCGAACGACTCGTTCATCGCCGGCAACCCCGGCGTGCTGCTGAACACGCCGGAGTACGTCGTCCACCCGCCGGTCGGCAAGTGGATGATCGCCGCGGGCATGTGGCTGTTCGGGGCGGACAATCCCTTCGGCTGGCGGTTCGGTGCGGCCCTGACGGGGACACTGTCCATCCTCCTGCTGGCCCTGATCGCGCAAAAGCTCTTCCGCTCGCTCACTCTGGGTGCCGTGTCCGGCATCCTGCTCGCCGTGGACGGCCACCACTTGGTCATGTCCCGGACCTCGCTGCTGGACATCTTCCTGATGTTCTGGATCCTCGCCGCGTTCGGGGCCCTGCTGATGGACCGCGACGACGGCCGGAGGCGGCTCGCTGCCCGGCTCGGCCGGCAGGCCGCGGCCTCCGCCACGGGGCGGCCCTCGGCGCTGCAGCTCACCTCCGGGCCCTGGCTCGGCATCCGGTGGTGGCGCCTCGCGGCGGGCGTCTGCCTGGGCCTGGCGGTCGGCACGAAATGGTCCGCCCTGTTCTTTCTGGCCGGATTCGGCCTGCTGACCGTCTTTTGGGACCTCAGCGCGCGGCGCATAGCCGGCGTGCATGCCTGGATCAGCGGCGGCATCCTCAAGGACGGCGTCCCGGCCTTCCTGAGCATCGTTCCGGTGGCCGCCCTGGTCTACGGCGCCACATGGACCGGGTGGTTCCGGTCCACGGACGCCTACTTCAGGCATTGGGCCGACGCCAACCCCTCGGCCGAGTGGGGCTGGCTGCCGAACGCCGTCCGGTCCCTGGCGCATTACCACCTGGAGGCCTACAAGTTCCACCAGGGCCTCAGTGCCGACCACCCCTACGAGGCCAGCGCCTGGAGCTGGCTGGTCATGGGCCGGCCCACGTCATTCTTCTACGAATCCCCCGGGCAGGGCACCCCGGGCTGCGAGCTGACCAACTGCACCACCGCCATCCTCTCCGTCGGCAACCCGTTGATCTGGTGGAGCGCGGCCGTGAGCCTGGGTGTCCTGCTGTTCTGGTGGGCGGGCCGCCGCGACTGGCGCGCCGGCGCAGTCCTGGCCGGAGTGGCCGCAGGATATCTCCCCTGGTTCATGTACCCGGAGCGCACCACCTTCTTCTTCTACGCCGTGTCCTTTGAACCGTTCCTGGTGCTGGCGCTCGTCTATTGCCTGGGGCTGGTGCTCGGCCAGCGCGGTGACCCCCTCTGGCGCCGGCGGTCCGGGTTCTACCTGGTGGCGCTGTTCGTGGTGGCGGCCGTGCTGGTGTCCGCGTTCTTTTACCCGGTCTGGACGGCCGAGGTGATCCCGTACCAGGACTGGCGCATCCGGATGTGGATGCCGTCCTGGATCTAGGGCAGGATTGCAGGGAAATGTCCGCCGAACTCCGGGCGGACCAGGAAATGGAGACTCGGCTGTGAGAGAAGCAAGCACCGGACTGCTCGTGGAGCTGGACCCGGAGAGCAACGTGACTGACCTGCTCCTGGAGCAGCACGCGAAGGATCCCGTGCACGCCCTCTACTCCCGCAAAGGCCCTGGCGGCTGGACCGACGTCTCCGTCCAGCACTTCCTGGAGCAGGTCACTGCCCTGGCCAAGGGCCTGATCGCCGGCGGACTCACGCCGGGCGAGACCGTCGCGGTCATGTCCGCCACCCGGTACGAGTGGACGGTGGTGGACTTCGCCATCTGGTTCGCCGGCGGCGTCACCGTTCCGATCTACGAGACCTCCTCCGCGTCCCAGGTCGAGTGGATTCTCCATGATTCGGGGGCCCGGCGGGTGTTCGTCGAGGACCACGCCAGGGCCGCTCTCGTCCAGGGCGTCCTGGACGCCTCCACCGTCCTCGGTGACCGGCTTGTTGCCGTCGTGCGGATGGAGCACGACGGCGCCGCACCGAACCTGGCGAGCATGGCCGCGGCCGGCACCGGGGTGACCGACGCCGAGCTGGAACGCCACCGGACCGCGGCGTCCCTGGCGGATGTCGCGTCCCTGGTCTACACCTCSGGCASCACCGGCAAGCCCAAGGGCTGCGAGATCACCCACGCCAACTTTGCCCTGGTGGCCAAGAACATCGTCCTGTTCCTGCCCGAGCTCCTCATGCAGCCGCGTTCCCGGACGCTGATGTTCCTGCCCCTGGCGCACGTCCTGGCCCGGGCGGTGCAGGTGGTCTGCCTTAGCTCCGGATCCACCCTCGGCCACACCGCCAGCGCCAAAGAGCTCCTGGACGATCTGGACAGCTTCAAACCCACCTTTCTGCTGGTGGTCCCCCGGATCTTCGAAAAGGTCTACGCCGGAGCCGCGCAGAAGGCGGACGCCGCCGGCAAGGAACGTATCTTCACAGCCGCAGCGGCGGCCGCGATCGACTACTCCAAGGCCCTCGACGCCGCCTCCCGGGGCAACGGCACGGGCCCGGGGCTCCTGCTGCGTGCCCGGCACGCAGTCTTCGACCGGATCCTGTATCCCAGGCTCCGGCAGGCCTTCGGCGGCCAGTTGCGGTACACGGTCTCCGGCGCGAGCCCGCTGAGCTCCAACGACGCCCATTTTTTCCGCGGCGTGGGTATCCCCGTCCTGGAAGGCTACGGCCTGACCGAAACCACGGCGCCCTGCACAGCCAACACCCCGGCACGGACCAAGGTGGGCACCGTCGGCATCCCGGTGCCGGGCACCACAGTCCGGGTGGCTGACGACGGCGAGATCCTGGTCAAGGGCATTGGCGTCTTCAAGGGCTACCACGCGAACGAGGCCGCCAACGCTGAGGCCTTCGTGGACGGTTTTTTCCGGACCGGCGACCTCGGTTCCCTCGACGAGGACGGATTCCTGACCATCACGGGCCGGAAGAAGGACCTGCTGGTCACGGCCGGCGGCAAGAATGTCGCCCCGGGCCCGCTCGAGGAGAAGATCCGGGAGCACCAGCTGGTCGGACAGGCCGTGGTCGTTGGCGACGGCCGGCCCTTCGTCTCTGCACTGGTGAACCTGGACCCGGAAGGACTGCGCAACTGGTGCGCCGCCCGGAAGGTGCCCGTCATGGCGCCGGCCGAAGCCGCCGCGGACCAGACGGTCCGGGCCGCGATCCAGGAAGCCATCGATGCCGCGAACCTCACGGTCTCCAAGGCCGAGTCGATCCGCAGTTTCGTCATCCTGGACGCCGACTTCACCGTGGAATCAGGGCACCTGACCCCCTCGCTCAAACTCAAGCGGGCCGCCGTCGTGCGGGACTACGAACAGCACATCAACCGGATCTACGGCTGACGCCGGGCAACCGGCCCGTCGTCAGACGGTGTGCCGGGTGCGCGCCGGGCCCTCTGCGTCGCTGCCGGCCGTGCCGTCCGCCGCGGGCGCAGCCTCGGCGGTGGCGCCAGTGCCGGCATCAGTATCGGTGCCCTTGGATGTGGCGGCGGCCTTCTTGCCGAGGCCGCGGCGCCGGCGCGTGGGCCAGGTCAGGACGAGGGTGACCAGGGAAGCGAGCAGCACGAGGCTTCCGATGACGATCCCGGCGTCCATCCAGAACTGGCCCGGGAAGAGCCGGATCAGGGTGTCCTGAAGCGTAAATGTCCAGGTCCCGTTGGCGAAGAAAATACGGTGGAAATCGGTGAAGAACTGCTCCCAGCCGAGTACCGCGAGGGTCCCGAGGCCGATGATGAGCGCAAGGGTGACGATCGAGCCGGCGAACAGGCCGCGGCGGACTCCCCCGTTATGGCGGCGCTTGAGGTAGATCACGGCCACCAGGCCCAGCAGGATCAGCAGGGTACCGGCGCCGAAAGTGGACAGGATCACGGCCTTGACGTCGGCCATGTGGCTGACTTCGCCGTCCTTGAACAACCGCTCCCCGCTTTGGTCCACAAGATCGCCGAGGTAGCGGGGGCCCGACCAGTTGCTGAGGTAGTCCACCGCGTAGGAACCGTACGTCATGCGGTCATCGGTGCTGAAGCCGTAGCCGTCACCGGGGAAGCCCGGACGGTTGTATTCCACCCAGAGGAACAGGGGGCTGGTCACGGCGCGGACGGCGAGCACCAGCAGGATGACCGGGTAGAACACGGCGAGCAGCACCTGAAGCACCCGCGGGAGGACGGGCTTGGCCTTGGCCGCCTGCTCGCGTTCGGCGTTCCGGCGTTCGGCGTTGCGGCGTTCGACTTCGTCCTCGGGGGCGGTGTCAGGACGTGCGCCGACTGATACGCCGGCTCCTGCCCCGCGCGCCTTGTCATCCGACGGGGGAGCATTCGAGGTGGCCACATCCGACTGGGCAGTATCCGACGGCCCCGTGGCGGCGGCCTCGGCCGCCTTGCGGTCGGCGCGGCTCTCCGGCTGGCTGGCGGTGGGCGTTGCCGACGGCGCCGCCGTGCCCTCTGCTGATC
>NZ_JBFTZL010000242.1:0-4550 GCF_056406825.1 Arthrobacter sp. P1_A5
CCTCCGACGGCTGGGTCCTGGGCGAGACAGGCAACTGGGGCGGTGTCCCGCAACAGACGTCGGTGATCTTCTACAGCGGCGTCGAGCAGAAGGACAATGCGGAGGCACTCGGAGCCCTCCTCGGCGTGGACACCCTCGTGGACTCTGCCGAGTTCAACATGCCCCTTGTCGTCGTGCTCGGCCCCGGCTACCAGTAGCCAATCCGGTTACGCCTCAATAACTATTAGGCGGCGGCCCTGCCCGCCGCCGGCGTTCCTGGGGGACGCTGTGGGTACAGTATCTGCGGATTTCTCTTCGCAGTCCGCGGCGCACATCGAGGTGGGCCGCACGCAAGCTAGCTGAAAGTGTGGACACCATGGCACTGGGAACCGTCAAATGGTTCAACGCCGAAAAGGGCTACGGCTTCATCTCCGTGGACGGTTCCGAGAACGACGTCTTCGTGCACTGGTCCGCGATCGTCGGGGAAGGCTACCGCGCCCTGGACGAGGGCCAGCGGGTGGAACTGGAAGTCGGCGAGGGCGAAAAGGGCCCGCAGGCCGAAAGTGTCCGGCCCGCCTAGTGGTACTGGCTGCCGTCACGAACGCCCCAAGGAACGCGGCCGGGCGCCGCGGAGGACATTTGCCGTTGGGCCGCGCCCTGGCGGCGGGCACAGTAGCGGCCCTGGCCCTGACGGGCTGCCTGGGCCCCGCGGGCAGCGCCCGCGTGACCAGCGCGGACGCCAGCGGTGACGGCACCCTGCGCATCGGCCTGATCCTGGACAACACCGGCAAGCAGAACTTCCTCAACGCTTCCGAGCTCGCGGCGGCCAAACTTGCCGTCAAGGAGATCAACGCTGCCGGTGGGCACAAAGGCAAACCGGTGGAGCTGCTGCCGGAAACCATCAGCACGGACACCGCCGCCCAGGCGAAAGCGCTGGTTGCCGCCAAGGCCGACGTCGTGATCGGCCCGACCGATTCCAGCCGTGCCCCGGCCGCCATCGACGTGCTGGCCAACGCCAAGGTAGCCGTGATCTCCCCGGCAAACACCGCCGCCGCGCTCAGCAACTACAAGAGCGGCGGCTACTATTTCCGCACCTCGGCCGCCGACATCGCCCAGGCCTCCGTCCTCGCCAAACTGGTCAAAGACGGAGGCGCCAGGACCCTGGCGGTGCTGCATGAGGAAGGCGACTACGGCAAAGACGTCGCCGCCGCCGTCGGCGGTGCGGCGAAACAGTCCGGACTGGAAGTGGTGGCGGACGCGGAGTTCACCCCCGGCCAGGCGCAGCAGGCTGTCGCCGCCGCTAAGGCCGCCAACCCCGACGCCGTCATCCTGGTCTCGCGCGACGGCGCACAGGGCGCCATCGCCGAGCTGAACAACGCCGGCCTCGCCGGCAAGAAGCTGGTCCTCAGCGACGGAGCAGTCAGCAAGTACGGCGCTGGCCTGGGCGCCCGGGCGCTCGAGGGTGCACGCGGGATCCTGCCCGGCGTGTTTCCCTCCGCCGCCTTCCAGGCGGACCTCGTGGCCGTTGATCCCGGGCTGAAGGACATGGTGTTCGCCGCCGAGACGTACGACGCCGTCGTCCTGGTCGCCGTCGCCGCCGCCGCAGCAGAGGACGACGCCGGGACCTCCATCGCAGCGTCCCTCGTCGCGGTCTCCGGCGGAACCCCCGCGGCAGGCGGAACGGGGGCCGGCGGCAGCCAGCCGCCCAGCAAGTCATGCACGAGCTACAAGGACTGCGTCGGCGTCCTCCGGGCAGGCCAGCGGCCCGACTACGACGGCCAGTCCGGACGGATCAACTTTGATGCCCACGGCGACATCACCGAAGCGAACTACATGGTCTCGACTTACGGCGAGGACAACCTGCCCACTGTGGACGGCACGGAAGCCGCGAGCAGCAGCGGCGGCTGATCGCTCGTAGCGTATTGTGCCCGCGTGGCGGCCGGTTCCGGCCGGCCACTGCTTGCACTCTCCCCGGGGGAGTGCTAATTATTGATTTAGCACTCCAGCGCACTGACTGCTAACACGACGCCCGGTCCGCCCGGCCGCGAAGTGGGGCAGCCGGTCCAGGAGCTAAAGAAACACCTTGCTGGGGTGAGATCCCGGACCCGGCGGCATACAGAGGCCGCGGGGTTGGGATCGTCCGTCGCGGGCACCACAGCGAAGGTTCATTCTTAACGACTGTCCCGAAAGGACTACTGCCGTTATGGCCAAGATCATTGCATTTGATGAAGAGGCACGCCGCGGTCTTGAGCGGGGCCTGAACATCCTCGCCGACGCCGTCAAGGTCACCCTCGGCCCGCGGGGACGCAACGTCGTCCTCGAAAAGAAGTGGGGCGCCCCCACGATCACCAACGATGGTGTTTCCATCGCCAAGGAGATCGAGCTGGACGATCCCTACGAAAAGATCGGCGCCGAGCTGGTCAAGGAAGTTGCCAAGAAGACGGATGACGTCGCAGGCGACGGCACCACCACGGCAACCGTGCTGGCACAGGCCCTGGTCAAGGAAGGCCTGCGCAACGTCGCGGCCGGCGCTGACCCGCTGTCCCTCAAGCGCGGCATCGAGAAGGCTGTTGACGCGGTCACCATCGAGCTCCTGGCCTCCGCCAAGGAAATCGAGACCAAGGAAGAGATCGCCGCCACCGCGTCCATCTCCGCCGGCGACAACGAGATCGGCGCCCTGATCGCCGAAGCCCTCGACAAGGTCGGCAAGGAAGGCGTCATCACCGTCGAGGAGTCGAACACGTTCGGCCTCGAGCTGGAGCTGACCGAAGGCATGCGCTTCGACAAGGGCTACATCTCCGCCTACTTCGTCACCGACGCCGAGCGCCAGGAAACGGTCCTTGAGGATCCGTACATCCTGATCGTCAACTCCAAGATCTCCAACGTCAAGGAACTGGTTGCTGTCCTGGAAAAGGTCATGCAGTCCAACAAGCCGCTGCTGATCATTGCCGAAGACATCGAGGGCGAGGCCCTGGCCACCCTGATCGTCAACAAGATCCGTGGCACCTTCAAGTCCGTCGCCGTCAAGGCTCCGGGCTTCGGCGACCGCCGCAAGGCGCAGCTGGCCGACATCGCCATCCTCACCGGTGGCCAGGTCATTTCCGAGGAAGTCGGCCTCAAGCTTGAGACCGCCGGACTCGAACTCCTTGGCAAGGCCCGCAAGGTTGTTGTCACCAAGGACGAGACCACCATCGTCGAGGGTGCAGGCGACGCCGACCAGATCGCCGGCCGCGTGTCCCAGATCCGCGCCGAGATCGAGAACTCCGATTCCGACTACGACCGCGAGAAGCTGCAGGAGCGCCTGGCCAAGCTGGCCGGCGGCGTTGCAGTCATCAAGGCCGGCGCCGCAACCGAGGTCGAGCTCAAGGAACGCAAGCACCGCATTGAGGACGCCGTCCGCAACGCCAAGGCTGCTGTCGAAGAGGGCATCGTCGCCGGCGGTGGCGTTGCCCTGATCCAGGCCGGCGCCAAGGCATTCGCGAACCTGCAGCTCTCCGGTGACGAAGCAACGGGCGCGAACATCGTCCGCGTTGCCATCGACGCCCCGCTGAAGCAGATCGCCTTCAACGCCGGCCTCGAGCCCGGCGTCGTCGTGGACAAGGTCCGCGGCCTGCCCGCAGGCCACGGCCTCAACGCCGCCACCGGCGAGTACGTCGACCTGCTGGCCGCCGGCATCAACGACCCGGTCAAGGTAACCCGCTCTGCCCTGCAGAACGCGGCTTCCATCGCCGGCCTGTTCCTCACCACCGAGGCCGTTGTAGCCGACAAGCCCGAGAAGGGTGGCGCCCCGATGGGCGGCGGCGACGACATGGGCGGCATGGGCGGCATGGGCGGTTTCTAACCACCCGCGCCAGCCATTACCGGCTGTTCGACGACGGCGGTCCCACCTTCGGGTGGGGCCGCCGTCGCCGGTTAAGCGCGGTCCCTGGCCAAGGAGCGTCGGTGGGCGTCGGCGGGTTCTGGCAGGATAGGTCAGTGACGATTACAGCAGCGGCCGACGGTTCGGCCTTAGGAAATCCCGGCCCGGCCGGCTGGGCCTGGTACGTGAATGACGACTGCTGGCGGGCCGGCGGATGGCCCCACGGCACGAACAACCAGGGCGAACTGATGGCGGTGCTGGACCTGTTCCGGGCAACGGCGCACATGCCCGGGGAAGACCTGCTGATCCTCTGCGACAGCCAGTACGTCATCAACGCCGTGACCAAGTGGATGCCCGGCTGGAAACGCAAGGGCTGGCGCAAGGCAGACGGCAAGCCGGTGCTGAACGTGGACCTCCTCAAGGACATCGACCAGGCGCTCGTGGGCCGCAAGTACACCTTCGAGTGGGTGCGGGGCCACGCGGGGCACGAGCTCAACGAGGCGGCGGACGTCCGCGCCCGGGCAGCGGCCACGGCGTACCAGCAGGGCGTGGCCGTCCGGCAGGGTCCCGGGTTCGGCACCCCGGAGGGCGAACCGCCAGCGGGCAAGACACCGCAGGACAAGACACCGCAGGGCGAGACACAGCCCGCCGCCCCGCAGCCCGACGCCCAGCCCGCCGCCCCGCAGCCCGACGCCCAGCCCGCCGCCACCCC
>NZ_JBFTZL010000243.1:0-4510 GCF_056406825.1 Arthrobacter sp. P1_A5
GTCCGATGCTTGAGTCGGGCATGCTTCAGGAATTTCTCGACGGCGGCCGGGTTGACGCCGCCGTGTTCGCGCTGCGGCCCGACTACCGGGCCTTGTTGCTGGCCGTTGACGGACTCGTCCCTGGCCCGAGTGACCAGGCCGGTGAGGAGATGCTCCAGGCGGCGGAATCCGCAGCCCGCGAGTTGCTCAACGGCCGGCCGGTTGAGCAGCTCCCGCACGTGGCTGCGTGGCGCGAGGCTTATCAGGGCTTCGGCGCCAAACCGAACCGCACGCGCAACAGCCTGGAGGCGCTCCTGCGCCGGGCGATGTTCGGGTTGCCCCGGGTGAACCGTCTCACTGACCTCTATAACGCCGTTTCGGTGCTCCACCAGGTCCCGCTGGGTGGGGAGGATCTGACCCGCTACAGCGGTGCGCCGCGGCTGGTTCGYGCCACCGGCACGGAAGCCTTTGATACCGCCGCCGACGGCGCCGCGGTGATCGAGCACCCGGAACCCGGCGAGGTGGTGTGGTGCGACGACGGCGGAGTGACCTGCCGGCGCTGGAACTGGCGCCAGGCACGCCGCACTCAGCTCGGCGAGGAGACCACCTCCGCGCTGTTCATCCTCGACGCGCTCGAACCCATGACCGATGAGGCGCTCCACGCCGCAGCCGAGGACCTGATCGCCCGGCTGACCCTACTGGGTCCAGACGTCGGCGTTGCCCGCCGCCTGATAGCCGCGGGCACGCCAGCCAACGAAGGAGACTGACATGCTCGTCCACTCCCGGATACGAGCGATCGGTGACCGGCAGGCCCGAAGGGGCCAGCCGTGAGCCGGCGCGTCCCCAAGAATATCCCCGTTCCGCCGTGGGGGCTGGCCGTGGCGGCCATGCTCTCAGTCCAGCTGAGTTCGGCACTGTCAGTGGATCTGATCGCGGCGGTGGGGCCGGCCGGAACTGCCTGGCTCAGACTCAGTGTGGGGGCGCTCGTCTTCCTGGCCGTTGCCCGCCCTCCATTGCGCGCGCTACGCCGCCCCGACGTCCCCGTGCTTCTGGGGCTGGGTGTCGCCACCGGACTGATGACCATCGCGTTTCTCGCCTCCATCGAACGTATCCCGCTCGGCACCGCCGTCGCGATCGAGTTCCTCGGTCCACTGACTGTCGCCGCGGTGCGCAGCCACAGCGCACGGGCGCTTATCTGGCCAGCCCTGGCGCTGCTGGGCGTCGTCCTTCTGACCGAACCTTGGGCTGGTGAGATCAACCTCGCCGGTATCGGGTTGGCAGGGCTCGCGGCCGTCGGGTGGGCCGTCTACATCGTGCTTACACAACGGATCGGCGACCGCTTCACGGGCATCGGTGCGCTTTCACTCACCGTTCCCGTCGCAGCTGCCACGGCAGCGGTCGTCGGCATCCCACAGTCCGCCGGACATCTCAACCTCGGTGTCCTCTCTGTCGCTTTCGGACTGGCCGTCCTGATGCCGGTGCTGCCAATGGCGCTTGAGATGCTCGCCCTGCGCCGGATGACGCCCACCGCGTTCGGTACCCTGATGGCCCTCGAACCGGCAATCGGGGTGCTCCTCGGGCTGCTCGTGCTGCACCAGCAGCCCTCGCTCACCCAATTCGGGGGCATCACGCTCGTCGTCCTCGCCGGGGCCGCCGCGCAACGCGGTGGCCGACGGCAACCGCACACCCGCGAGCCCGCCGCCGCCCGCACCGACCCTGACCTCATCAGCCAAGGACCGAAGTAGGCCGCAGTCCTCCAACTAGGCGCGTCTGCCAGAACTGTCGCTGCGCGGGAAATACCTGCTGACAGGTGACCCGCAGCTCAGCCCGCCCAGCCGCGGCAGGTGGCTCAGACTTTGCTTCCCCGTTATTCAAACAAAGGAGTTATACCCATGTTCACCGGCTTGAGTGCCTTCCCCCTGACCCCTCTGGCAGATGATGCTGTTGACGAGCATGCCTTCGTTCGTCTGATCGAACGGCTCTCGGAGGCGAAGGTTGATTCCATCACGGCGCTCGGATCCACCGGCTCCTACGCGTATCTGAGCAGTGAGGAACGAAGCCGTGTGGCCCGTCTTGCTGTCGAGCACGCCGACGAAACACCCGTGTTCATTGGTGTCGGGGCCTTGCGGACCTCCCACGTCCTCGCGAACGCTGAAAGGGCAGAACAGGCGGGAGCTTCCGGGCTCCTGCTGGCTCCCATGACCTATCAACCCCTCACCGACGATGACGTGTTCGAACTCTTCCAAACCGTCACCGCGAACTCGTCGCTGCCCGTCATCGTCTATGACAATCCGGGCACCACCCACTTCACCTTCACGACCGAACTGTACGGACGCATCGCGGAACTGACCGGAATCGCTTCCATCAAAATCCCCGGCGTGCCGGCCGATCCGGAGYAGGCGCACGCGCGGGTGCAGGAAATCCGGGCGGCCGTCCCTGCGCACGTGACCATCGGAGTTTCCGGTGACGCCAAGGCCGCCGCCGGACTGGCTGCCGGGTGCGATGCCTGGTACTCCGTCATTGGCGGCACTTTGCCCGCCCCGGCGATGCGGATCACCCAGGCCGCCCTGGAAGGGCGGGCCTCCAATGCGTTCGCGGAGTCCGAACGGCTGGCACCGTTGTGGCAGTTATTTGCCGAGTTTGGCGGGAGTATCCGGGTTGTTGCGGCAATAGCGGAACAGCTGGGACTGGCATCGCAATCGTGCCTGCCTCTTCCCCTCCAAGGATTGACCGCGAAGCAGCGTGCCCGTGTTGGCAGGATTGTCGATGAGCTCGGGCTTAACCCGTAGCGCTGGCCTCGGCGTTCCCTGCAGGGAGGACCGCCGGATCGGTGCGCTGGCCCGCTACGTCTTCGCCGCAACCCTGGTTCGCAGCGCAGACGGGGGCGCAGTGGTCGCCATTGTGCTGCTCGCCCACGCCTGCGGGATGCCGGGCTGGCTGGCCGGGCTCCTGGGAGCATCAATCACCGCACCCCACCTGCTCGGCCCGTTCATCRCACGACGCCTCGATACAGCACGTGACGGACGCAAAGTGATCGCGTGCTCCGCCGTCATCCACGGGGTGCTGCTCGGTGCTGCTGCACTGCTCCTGCCCGTCGCCTGGGCGATCTGGCCAGCCATGCTGCTCTTTGCCTCGGGCATCTTCGGGCCGATGCTCACCGGCGGGATCAGCAGCCGCCTGCCCTCTATCGCCGGCCCCGGGCAGCGCAGCCAACGCAGAGCACAAAGCTGGGACGTCGCAAGCTACGGGATCAGCGGCACCCTCGGCCCGGCAGCAGTGGCATGGATCGCGGCCGCATCCGACGCACTCACCGCGACACTGGTCCTGGCCGGAGCCGCCGTCGTTGGTGCTGGAGCCGTCCTCGCACTCCCCAAGCAAGAGCCGCCCGACAAGGCCGTTGAGGTGCCGTCCCCCGGTCGAACACTGCGCCTCATCTGGGCACGTGGTCCGCTGCGCCGCACACTCGGACTCACCGTGACCGTCGCATTCTCTGTCGCCGCGCTACCGATCTACGCCGTTGCAACTGCTCCCGCGTTCGGCGGGGCCTCAGCCGCCGGAACACTGGTCGCGGCATATGGGATAGGGAATCTCCTCGGATCAGCAGCGCTCATGCTCCGGCCCCTTCGCCGCGACGCAGACCCTCTCATGAGCTCCCTCGCCGCACTCGTCGCGGCAACGCTGATACTGGTGATGCTCACTCCGACGCTTCCCACATCCCTCATTGCCTTCGGCCTGGCAGGGATCGCCAACGCGACGTTCTTCGCGGCAACACTCGCCGCGCGAAGCGAATACGCACCCATCGAGGCCCGCGGCCAAGTCTTCATCTGGGTAGGCGCACTCAAGATCGCTGCAGGATCAGCCGGGACAGCCGTCGCGGGTGCAACCATCGCACAAACGGTCTGGGCACCGCTTCTGCTGGCGACAGCCCTCACAGCAATTGCCGCGACCACCAGCATCATCGAGCGCTCCCGTCCACGCTTGTCCAAGCACTAGCCCGCCTGAATTCCACAACACCCTCGCGCGGACCGGCAGCACGCCGCGGCGAGTGCACCAGAGGCACGCCAAAAACGCCGCCAAAACAACGCCAAATAGCTCCGCGATTCACACGGTTATTTTGTGGATCGCAGCGCTATTTGGCAGTAAATTCGCAGGCCTTAGTTGCCGATGAGTAGGGCTTCTCTGGCTGTGTCGATGATCTCGGGAGTGAGCGAATCGAGGTGGTCGTGCGTTTGGATCACCCCACGCGGCGCATCGCCTGCAGTTCGATCTCGACGCGCGCCCTGAGCGGGAGCCCGGCGACGGCGACCGTCGTGCGCGCGGGGTACTGGCCGTCGAAGTACCTCGCGTACACGGCGTTCATCGCTGCGAAGTCGTCCATGTCGACGAGGAAGACGTTGACTTTGACGACATCGCGCCAGCTGCTGCCGGCCGCCTCGAGGACGAGGCCAAGGTTGTCGAAGACGCGTGCGGTATGCTCCTCGATGCCACCGCCGACCAGCTGCCCGGTCGCCGGATCGATGGGCGTCTGCCC
>NZ_JBFTZL010000244.1:0-4496 GCF_056406825.1 Arthrobacter sp. P1_A5
GGGTAGAGCGGGGGTAGAGCGGGTGGGCGGCGGCGAGGGCCTGAACCCGGGTGCGCAGACCGGAGAGGTCCGCGCCGGCGTCGGCGATCAAAGCCTCAGCGATGATATCGGCAACCTCGGCGAAGGCCGGCTCGCCAAAACCGCGGGTCGCCAGCGCCGGGGTGCCGATCCGCAGCCCGGAGGTGACCATCGGCGGGCGCGGATCGAACGGGACGGCGTTGCGGTTGACGGTGATGTCGATTTCCGCGAGCCGGTCCTCGGCCTGCTGACCGTTGAGCTCGCAGTCGCGCAGGTCCACGAGGACCAGGTGCACGTCGGTGCCGCCGGAGATCACGTTGATCCCCTGCGCGGTCACGTCGTCCTGGACCAGCCGCTCGGCAAGGATCCGGGCACCGGCCAGCACACGCTCCTGGCGTTCCCTGAACTCTTCGGACGCGGCGATCTTGAAGGCCACGGCCTTGCCGGCGATGACGTGCTCCAGCGGGCCGCCCTGCTGCCCGGGGAACACCGCCGAGTTGATCTTCTTGGCGATCTCGGCGTCGTTGGAGAGGATGATGCCGCCGCGCGGACCCGCGAGGGTCTTGTGCGTCGTGGAGGTCGTGACGTGCGCGTGCGGGACCGGGGACGGGTGCAGCCCGGCCGCGACGAGCCCGGCGAAGTGCGCCATGTCCACCATCAGATACGCGCCCACCGAGTCCGCGATCCGGCGGAACTCGGCGAAGTCCAGCCGGCGGGCGTACGCGGACCAGCCGGCCACGATCAGCGCCGGCTTGTGCTCCTGGGCCAGGCGCTCGACCTCGGCCATGTCGATCCGGTGGTCCTCCTCACGGACCTGGTACGGGACGACGTTGTACAGCCGGCCGGAGAAGTTGATCCGCATGCCGTGGGTCAGGTGCCCGCCGTGCGCCAGGTTCAGCCCCATGATGGTGTCCCCGGGCCGGATCAGGGCGTGCATCACCGAAGCGTTCGCCTGCGCACCCGAGTGCGGCTGCACGTTCGCGTACCCGGCRCCGAACAGGGCCTTGACCCGGTCGATCGCGAGCTGCTCGACCACGTCAACATGCTCGCAGCCGCCGTAGTAACGCTTGCCCGGGTAGCCCTCGGCGTACTTGTTCGTCAGCACCGAACCCTGCGCCTGCATCACAGCCCTCGCGGTGTGGTTCTCCGAGGCGATCATCTCCAAACCGTCACGCTGCCGGCTGAGTTCGGCGTCGATCTTCGCGGCGATCTCCGGATCCAGCACGGACAGGTCCGCGTCCAGACTCCGGGAAACGACCTGCTCAAACGCCAGCGTCTGTGTGCCCGCGGCCGCCGTTGCGCCGCTCACAGTTCGCCGCCGTTCTTGGACGCGTACTCCTGCGCCGAGAGCAGCGGGCCTTCTTCAGCGACCGCCACCTTGAAGAGCCAGCCGGCGCCGTACGGGTCGCTGTTGATCAGCGCGGGGTCATCGACGACGGCAGGGTTGGTTTCGGTGACCTCGCCCGTGACGGGGGCGTACAGGTCCGAGACGGACTTGGTCGATTCGACTTCGCCGCAGGTCTCCCCCGCGGTCACCGTGGCGCCGATCTCGGGCAGGTCCACGTAGACGATGTCGCCCAGCGCGTCGGTGGCGACGGCCGAGATGCCGATGGACACAACGTTCCCGGCCTCCCGCGCAACCCACTCGTGCTCGTCGGAGTACTGCAGTTCAGGGGCAACTTTTGCCATGTGTTTTTCCTAAGTCTTGGAGTGGTCGTTGGTGCTAAATCAATTGTGGCCGGGTTATGCGGCCGGAAACCGAATTCCTCCGCGTGCTCGGTCGCGAAGGCGCCCGCTGGGCGGACGCGACGCTCCCTTAGACGCACGCTTCCGGAATTCGCTCCCCTGCCGCTATCAAAAAAATTCAGTTTTCGGGGCCAACAGTTTTCGGGGCCAGCCGTTTTCCCGGAAGAAACAGCGGCCTTTCGATATCTTCCAGAGCCGGGCTACTTCTTGGCTTCAAGGGTGTCATCAAGCTCAACCCCCAATGATCGAGCTTGGAACAACCCAGAGCCGCGGTAGGCGGCACCTCCCCCAGCACTTTTGGCTTTCGAAGGCGCCGGTTCCCGATGGTCCGGATGTGGCGTGATGTCTCGAAGGTGACGTACCCCCGAGGGGCTGGCCGGGCTGGGTTTTCGGAAGCGTGCGTCTAAGCGAGCGACCGCCGTCAGGGTTCCCTAACCGAGCTTGCGAGGTTAGGGGGACGGCGGGTCAAGCGAGCGAGCACGCGTGAAAACTCAGTCGGACAGCCCCGGTGCCGGCCACAAGACAGACACCGGGACAGGCCGCGGCAGACTACTTTTGGCGCTTGTAGAAAGGCAGTGCGACAACTTCGAAGGGTTCGGCCTTGCCGCGGAGGTCGATGTCCAGTGCCGTGCCGGGCTCGGTGAATTCGACGTCCACATAGGCCATCGCGACCGGGTAGCCGAGGCTCGGGCTGGGCTGGCCGGAGGTGACTTCGCCGACGACGTTGCCGTCCTTGAGGACCGGGTAGTGGCCGCGCCCGGCCCGGCGCCCGAGGCCCTTGAGCCCGACGAGCCTGCGGCCCGTCGTGGCGCCGGCGCCGGTTTCCTTCTTGGCGGCCAAGGCGGCCTTGCCGATAAAGTCGCCTTCCTTGGACAGGGCGACGACGGGGCCCAGGCCGGCGGCGAACGGATCGCCTTCGAGGGAGAGTTCGTTGCCGTAAAGCGGCATGCCGGCCTCGAGACGGAGCGAATCGCGGGACGCGAGCCCGGCGGGGGTCAGCTCGCCGTCCTCGGCGATGGCGACGAGCGCCTGCCAAAGGGCGGCGGCGTCGTCGTTCGCGACGAAGATCTCGAAGCCGTCTTCACCGGTGTAGCCCGTGCGGGCCAGCAGGAGGTCCTGGCTGGCGCCGCCGAACATGAACGGGACGTCCACGGCGGCGTAGTACTTCAGGCCGGTGACGAGCTCGTGCTGCRCAGCGGGGACAAGGCGCAGCAGGATCTCCTGGGCCTTGGGTCCCTGCACGGCGATCAGCGAGATCTCGGCGGACGCGTCACGGACGGTGACGTCGAACCCGCCGTCCTTTCCGGAACCGGCCCGTTCAGCGAGGGCCTCGGCGACTACCTTGGCGTTGCCGGCGTTGGGGACCACGAGGAACTTCTGGTCGCCGCGGCGGTAGGTGATGAGGTCGTCGATGATGCCGCCGTCCTCGTTGCAGATCAGCGAGTACTTGGCCTTGCCAATGGCCATCGCGGAGATCTTGCCGACGAGGGCGTAGTCCAGGAAGGCTGCGGCGTCGGGGCCGGTGACCCAGACTTCGCCCATGTGGGAGAGGTCGAACAGTCCCGCGGACTTGCGAACGGCATGGTGTTCGGCAAGTTCGGAGCTGTACTTCAGCGGCATCTGCCAGCCGCCGAAGTCCGTGAAGGAGGCGCCGAGCTTCTTGTGCTCTTCGTAAAGTGCCGTGTAATTCTCAGTCATCGTTGGCTGTCCTTAGTTGGCGGAATCGGAGTTGGCGGAATCATCGGAGTGGTCTTCGAAGGCTTCGAGGGGAGGGCAGGAGCAGATCAGGTTGCGGTCCCCGGCTGCTCCGTCGATCCGGCCGACGGGCGGGAAGTACTTGTCCTGCTTGAGCGTGTGGACCGGGAAGACGGCCTGTTCGCGCGGGTACGCGCGGGTCCAGTCGGTGCTGATCACGGCAGCGGCGGTGTGGGGTGCGTTGCGCAGCGGGCTGTGCTCCACGGTGAATTCGCCGTTGGCCACCTGGTCGATCTCGGCGCGGATGGCGACCATGGCCGTGATGAAGCGGTCGATCTCGCCCAGGTCCTCGGATTCGGTGGGCTCCACCATCAGGGTGCCGGCCACCGGGAACGCCAGGGTGGGGGCGTGGAAGCCGTAGTCGATCAGGCGCTTGGCCACGTCCTCGGCGGTCACTCCGGTCTTGGCCGTGAGTTCGCGCAGGTCCAGGATGCATTCGTGGGCCACCAGGCCGCCTTCGCCGGTGTAGAGCACCGGGAAGGAGTCGTTGAGGCGGGCCGCGATGTAGTTCGCCGCGAGCAGCGCGGACTTGGTCGCCTCGGTGAGGCCCCGGCCGCCCATGAGCTTCACGTAGGCCCAGGAGATCGGCAGCACACCTGCCGAGCCGTAGCGGGAGGCGGAGATCGGGGTGCCGTCGGCGCCGTTGGCGGGGTCAGCCGCGTTGCCGGGCATGAACGGTGCCAGGTGGGCCTTGGCCGCGACCGGGCCGACGCCGGGGCCGCCGCCGCCGTGCGGGATGCAGAAGGTCTTGTGCAGGTTCAGGTGCGAGACGTCGCCGCCGAATATGCCGGGCTGGGCCAGACCGACCAGGGCMTTGAGGTTGGCGCCGTCGATGTAGACCTGGCCGCCGGCGGCGTGGATCGCGTCGCAGACCTCGCGGACATCGGCGTCGTACACCCCGTGCGTGGACGGGTAGGTGATCATGATGCAGGACAGCGCGTCCTTGTGCAGCTCGATCTTGGCGGTCAGGTCCGCGT
>NZ_JBFTZL010000245.1:0-4363 GCF_056406825.1 Arthrobacter sp. P1_A5
ATCCAGGCCTTCGGCAAAGCAGCGATCGTGGGCACAGACGGCGAGATCGAGCACGGCGCCGCGCTTATCCACACACCCTTCTTCGGCAACCTCGTCCGGGAATACTTCGAGGGCGAGTCAATCATCTGCTTCGCCGATGACCGCGGCGACGCCGGCGCGTCACTCGTCGTCCCGCTGTGGCACAAGAACGCCGCAGCCACCCGCACCCACTACCAAACCATCACCACCCGCGTCAGTGACGCACCCCGCCCGGGAGAGATCGTCGTCGCTCTCGGAGCCTCCACAGGTCCCCGGCCACACCCCCGGATCGGTGACCGCCTCACCGACCCCATCGTCAAAGCAGACACCCTAGGAGAACTTGTTTCATGAGCATCCGTAAGATCGTCACCATCACCGAAGACGTCCTCACTGAAGGAGGACGGGAAGTCAGCCCGGCAGCAAGAGTCGCCGTCGTCGCGGCCATCATCAAGAACCCGTGGACCGGGCAGGGATTCGTTGAAAACCTCTCCGAGGGCATCGACGCCAACGCCTCCGACCTCGGCGCGCTGCTCGCCCCACGCGTGCTCGAGGCCCTCGGCGCCCCGGCGGAAGCCTACGGCAAGGCAGCCATCGTCGGGCTCAACGGCGAAATCGAGCACGGCTCGGGACTCATCCACACACTTGCCTTCGGAAACCACTTCCGCGACGCCGCCAACGCCACGACGCTCCTGCCGGCAGTGGAAAAGCGAGGCCCGGCCGGTGTCATCTTCGATATCCCGCTCAAGCACATCACMGACGCGACCATCCGCTCCCACCACCAGAGCATCGAGGTCAGGATCAACGACGCACCCCATGCCGATGAAATCGTGATCGCCCTCGCCGCCGCTGCCCAGGGCCGGCCCCAGCAACGACTGGCAGCCTTCTCCACCGAAAAGAACTGAGGTGCCATCCGCCGTGAGCCGTGAGCGTGTAGCACTGATCCACGGGGTGGGACTGGACGGATCGATGTGGAATCCCCTCCGCGAATACCTCGAACCCGAATACGACGTTCAAATCCTTGAACTACTCGGACACGGACACCGTCCACCGGCGCCCGAAGGAATCACGCTTGCCGAGCTCGCGGCGGACGTCGCCGAACGACTCGAACCGAACACCCATCTGGTGGGATTCTCGCTCGGAGCCCTGATCGCCCAGCACCTGGCCCGGTACCGCCCCGACCTGGTTGCCAGCCTCGTGTCGGTCGCATCCGTGTGCGCCCGCACATCCCAGGAGCACGCCGCCGTCATGGTCCGGCTGGCCTCCGCCGAAACAGATTTTCCGGCAACAATCGAGGCATCCATCCGCCGCTGGTACCCCGAAGACTCCGCCGTCCCGGCAGAACTTATCCACGCCACGCGCGAGGTGCTGCAAAGGAACGACCCAAAGTCCTTCCTGGCCTGCTACCGCGTCTTTGCCACCGCCGACGCTGAAATCGCACCCGAACTGCCGCTGATCAGCGTTCCCTCCCATGCCGTGACGGGCGAGCTTGACCCGGGCTCAACACCGGAAATGAGCGCGCGGCTTGCAGCAGCCATCCCCGGCTGCACCTACTACATCATCCCCGGCGCACGTCACATGATGCCGGTCGAGCGTCCCCAGGACCTCGCCCACACACTGACCGCCTTTATCAAGGAGCATTCAGATGTCCATTGAACTCCGCTACGACCACTTCATCGGGGGTACCTGGTCCGCTCCCGCCGGCGGCGAATACTTCCCCAGCACCAACCCCGCAACACTCGAGGTGCTCTACCAGGCAGCACGCGGAACAGAGGAAGACGTCCGCCGCGCCGTCGCCGCAGCCAAAGATGCCTTCGAGTCCCCGCTGTGGCGCGACCTCACGGCCACCAAGCGCGGCCACCTCCTCCGCCGCCTCGGTGACCTGATCGGCGAGCACGCAGACGAACTCGCCGAACTCGAAACCCTGGATAACGGCAAGCTCCTGCGTGAGATGCGCGGCCAGCTCGCCTCCCTGCCCGAATACCTCTACTACTACGCCGGTCTCGCCGACAAGGTCCAGGGCAGCCAGATCCCCACCAACTCGATCACCATGCTGAACTACACCCAGCGCGAACCCCTCGGGGTCGTCGGGGCCATCACACCATGGAACTCGCCCCTGACGCTGACCACGTCCAAGCTCGCCCCCGCCCTGGCGGCCGGCAACACCGTGGTCATCAAACCCAGCGAATACACCTCCCGGACCATCCTCCGCGTCGCCGAACTCGCCTCCCAGGCCGGGTTCCCCGACGGCGTCGTGAATGTTGTTACCGGCTTCGGCCAGGAAGCCGGGGCCGCCCTGGTCAGCCACCGCGACCTGGCCAAGATCTCCTTCACCGGCTCGACCCAGACCGGGGCGCGCATCGCCGCCGAGACGGCCTCCCGCTTTATCGGCTCCACCCTGGAACTCGGCGGCAAGAGCCCCAACATCGTGTTCGAGGACGCGGACGTATCCAACGCCGCGATGGGCGTCATCGCCGGAATCTTCGCCGCCGCCGGCCAGACCTGCATCGCCGGCAGCCGCGTCTTCGCCCACCGCAGCGTCTACGACGAACTCGTCGAACGCGTCGCCGAACGCGCAGCATCCATCATCATCGGCGACCCGCGCCTGGCCACCACCGAACTGGGCCCGCTCGCCTTCGGCGCCCAACTGGACAAGGTCAGCTCCTACGTGGACCTCGGTGTCAGCGAAGGCGCCACGGTGCGGACAGGAGGCAAACGCCCCGACACCGACCTTCCCGGCTACTTCTTCGCCCCCACCGTCCTGACCGACGTGAACAACTCCATGCGCGTTGTCCGGGAAGAGATCTTCGGCCCGGTCGCTGCGATCATGCCCTTCGATTCCGAGGACGAGGTGGTGGGCCTGGCCAACGACACCGAATACGGACTCGCCGCCGGAATCTGGACCCAGAACCTCGCACGCGCCCACCGGATGGCACGCAGGCTCGAAGCTGGAACCGTGTGGGTCAACACGTACCGGGCCATGTCCCCGATGTCACCGCGCCAAGGCTTCAAAAACTCAGGAGTCGGCATCGAGCACGGACTGGAGTCCATGAACGAATACACCCGCCTCAAGAGCGTCTGGATCAACACCGACGAAGGCCCCGTCTCCGATCCATTCATCATGCGCAGCTGAAAGAAACCCACATGCCACTCATCGAAGTATCGATCGCCCGGGGCCGCAGCCCCGAACAGCTCCGCTCCCTCATCAAMGAGCTCCACCAGGCAGCGGAAAAGGCCGTCGGTGCTGTACCCGAAAACACCACCGTCATCATCCGCGAAATCGAGCACGAACACTGGTCCCGCGGCAACCAGACGATCGCCGAACGCAACGCCGCAGCCACGACCTAGCTGCAGCATTAACCGTGCCCCGGCGGACCGCCGCCAACAAAGGAGTTATCAATGCGCTTTTCCCTCTTTGTCCATATGGAACGCTGGGACGAATCCGTCTCGCACCAGGAATGCTTCGAGAACCTGACCGAACTCACGCTCATGGCCGAGGCTGGCGGTTTCAGCACCGTCTGGATCGGCGAGCACCACTCGATGGAATACACCATCTCACCCAGCCCCATACCGCAGCTCGCCTACCTCGCAGCACGGACATCAAAGATCCGCCTCGGCGCGGGAACCATCATCGCTCCCTTCTGGAACCCGCTCCGGGTCGCCGGAGAGTGCGCCCTCCTGGACGTTATCAGCAACGGGCGGATGGAAGTGGGCCTGGCCCGGGGCGCCTACCAGTTCGAATTCGACCGCCTGATGGGAGGCATGTCAGCCGTCGACGGCGGCAAGCACCTCCGCGAACTCGTTCCGGCAGTGCGCAAGCTGTGGGAAGGCGACTACGCCCACGACGGCGAAGTCTGGCAGTTCCCCACATCGACGAGCGTCCCCAAGCCCGTGCAAAAGCCGACCCCGCCGATGTGGATTGCCGCCCGCGATATCTCCTCGCACGAGTTCGCCGTCGAGAATGGCTGCAACGTGATGGTGACCCCACTGATGAAGGGGGACGAGGAGGTCGAGGACCTGGCACGCAAGTTCGACTCCGCTGTCGAGAAGAACCCCGGCATTCCCCGCCCGGACCTCATGGTCCTGCGCCACACCCACGTCCACTCCGCAGACGAGCCCGAAGGCTGGCGCCGCCCGGCCGAAGGCATCAACAAGTTCTACCGGACCTTCGATGCCTGGTTCGGCAACAAGACCACCCCGAAGAACGGTTTCCTGGAGCCCAGCCCCGAGGAAAAGTTCGCTGACCGCCCCGAGTTCACGCCGGAGTCCCTCCACAAAACAGCCATGATCGGAACCCCCGACGAGATCATCGAACGGCTCCGGAAGTACGAGGCCCTCGGCGTCACCC
>NZ_JBFTZL010000246.1:0-4240 GCF_056406825.1 Arthrobacter sp. P1_A5
GAGTCGGCAATGACGACGTCGTAACCAGCGGCCGCGGCGACATCCTCGGGCAGCAGCACCAGGCCCTGCGGTTCGTTGAACCGGGCGGTGGCGGCGTTGCCGTCGGCGTGGCCCTTTTCGCCCGAGCCGTAAGTGGCCAGCACGGTCTGAAAGTCGGTAGAGAGTTCCACGAGCCGGTGATGGCCGGTGTCGGTCACCAGCCACGAACCGTCGCCGGCACTTCCGACGCCGCGGCCGGCGGGCAGGAACAGGGCCTTGCCCGGGAAGCGCAGCGTTCCCGACGTCGGTTCCGGCGCCACGTAGGGGCCGTCGCCCCGGTGCAGGGTGCCCCTGGCTTCGTGTTCGGCGATCAGCTCGGGGATCAGGACGGCGAGGCCGTCCGCGTGGCCCTCGCCGGAGAGGTGCGCGACGATGTAGCCCTCGGGATCGATGACCACCAGGGTCGGCCAGGCCCGGGCCGTATAGGCCTTCCAGGTGTCCAGCTCGGGGTCGTCGAGGACAGGGTGGCGGATCTCGTAGCGTTCGACGGCGGCCGCCAGCGCCACGGGATCGGCCTCGTGCTCGAACTTGGGCGAATGCACGCCGACCGTCACGAGGACATCCGAGTACTGCTGCTCGAGCGGGCGGAGTTCGTCCAGGACGTGCAGGCAGTTGATGCAGCAGAACGTCCAGAAGTCCAGCAGCACGATCTTGCCGCGCAGGGATTCAAGGTCCAGGGACTTGCCACCGGTGTTAAGCCAGTTGCGGCCCACCAGTTCGGAGGCCCGGACCCGGAGGTGGGTGCGTACGGTTTCGGTCATGAGCGTCCTTCCAGCTTTGAATTGCGTTCGGCAAGCCTGGCGTCGCGCTCGGCCAGCTTGGCAAACATATCGTTGTAAGCGGTGAGATCGGCGTCGTTATTCCTGTCCGCCGCCCGGTCGGTGCGTTTGGACTCGCGCGCGTCGGAGCGGGACCACATCACGGCGACACCGATCGCTACCAGCAGGGTTGGAACTTCGCCGATCCCCCACGCCACGGCACCGCCCATCTGTTGGTCCAGCAGGGCAGCGGGGCCCCAGGTCCGCCCGAGGTTGCCGAAGTAGTCGGCGGCCAGCAGTCCGGTGCCGCCCATGATGGCGACGCCGAAGAACGCGTGGAAGCCCATAGTGGCCAACAGGAGCAGCAGCCRCATGGGGTACGGTGCGCGGCGCGGCAACGGATCGGTGCCGATCATGGTGAGCACGAAGATGTAGCCGGTGAGGGCGAAGTGCAGGTTCATGAGTTCGTGGCCCACGTGGTCCCGCATCGCGTAACCGAAGGCGTCCGAGTAGTAGAAAAGCACGATCGAGCCGGCGAAGTTGGCGGCCGCGAACAGCGGGTGGGTCACCAGTTGCGAGAACTTGGAGTGGATGAAGATCATGAGCCACTCGCGCGGGCCGCGGGAGCTGTCGCGCCGGGGGGTGAGCGCCCGCAGTGCCAGCGTGACGGGGGCGCCGAGGACCAGGAAGATGGGAGCCACCATGGTCAGGGCCATGTGGTCCACCATGTGCGCCGAAAACAGCACCCTGCCATAGACCGACGGCGGCCCCGAGGTCACGTAGGTGAGGACCATGAGTCCGAGCACCCAGTTGACCGTCCTGAACCAGGGCCACGAGTCGCCCCGTTTCAGCACCCTTCGTACGCCAAGGAGGTAGGACACCAAGCCAAACACGACGACGGCGATCCAGAGCCAGTCGAGCCGCCACTCCGTGAGCCATCGGTCCGGGGTCAGTTCCGGCGGCAACTCGTAGCCCGAGAGGATGAAGGCCGGCGAAGCGTCGGGGGCGAAAGTGGTGGGCTGCGGCGGGGCGGAACGCCCCAGCGCGACGGCGATCCCGGACGTCGCCCCCATGATGATCAGCTCCACGATCACCAACTGCCACAACACCCGGCGCGCGGACCTGCCCATGGCGCGGTTGCCCAGCTGCGGGATGACCCAGCGGCGGTGCATGAGCCCGATGCCGCCCAACACCAGGACCGCTGCCGTCTTGGCCAGGATCAGTTGCCCGTAGGCCGAGCCGAAGAGGTCTGCCCATGTGGTGAGGCGGATACTGGCGTTGATCACGCCTGAGGCGAAGACCAGGGCGAAGGCAAAGCCGGCCAGGGATGAGAACCGGCGCAGGGTTGGCTCGGTGATGTCTGCTGTCCCCGAGCCTGCCCCGGAGGTGCGGGCACCGGCGCCTGCGCCTTCCAGGACGCCGGAGAGGACTGCGAGCATGATGATGCCGCCCACCCATGCCGATACGCCGACCAGGTGCAGGCCGAGCGAGTTGATGGCGCCCTCGTGGTCGCTGGAGCTGGAGGAGTGTCCGATCAGGGCAGCGGGAACCAGACCGATCAGCGAAAGGACCAACGTCAGTGCCAGGCCGCCGCGGGACCGCACTCCGAACAGGGCGGTGGTAACGACGGCGGCGATGATGACGACAGCCAGCCACGCGCGTCCGGTTTCGATGTCCGTCATGAAGTACACGAGGGAGCGGGTGAATTCCGGGTCCCCGGAGATGCCCTGCCCCGCAATGTCCGCGTAGCCCAGGACCAGTACGGTGATCGCGGACAGCGTCCAGACGGCGCCTGCGGCCGCTGCCACGGCCAGCGCCCGGGTGAAGGCCGGATGTTCCGGGGCGTCCTGCTCCTTGGACCGGGAGCTGTTCCTGTTTCGCGGCAGGATGCCGACGGCGAAGATAAGGCCGCCGATCACGGTGGCGACAGCGACGTTGTGGATCGCTTTGCTCACCGGAAGCCCCCAGCGCACCAGCGCACCTGGATCTGAGACCTCGCGGGCGGCTGCTGCGCCGGAGAAGATCAGTGCCRCTACCAGGCCAATAAACAACGCGCCAAGGCCTGCGATCAGCCAAGGCCGGGCAATCCCGGCGGGACCGGAGCCAGGGCCGCGTGCGTCCCCGGGGGGAACGGGCGCTGCGGTTGTGGGCGTGGGATTTACTGCGGAAGGCACACCTCCATTGTCCGCTACGCCGCCTTGCTCAGCGAATCGGCCCCGGCGGCTGGGCCTCCGGGGATCCGTCCAGCCGGCGCGGCCTTCAAAGGGCTGCAGATTGGTCGGGAAGGCAGCCCGGCCGGCCTAAGACCGGTTAGGGACCGGTTACGGACCGGTTAGGGACCGGCCGGCGGCTGGCCGGGGACTGGCCGGGGACGCAAAAGGAGCGGCAACCCGAGGGTTGCCGCTCCTTTCAAGCCTGCGAAGAAGACTACTTCTTCTTGGCGACTGCAGCCTTCAGCTTGGAGCCGGCGGTCAGCTTGACGCTGTGGCCAGCGGCAATCTGGATGGTCTCGCCGGTCTGCGGGTTGCGGCCGGTGCGAGCTGCACGGTCGGTGCGCTCTACGGCGAGCCAGCCCGGGATGGTGATCTTCTCGCCCGCGGCGACAGAGGTCTCGAAGACCTCGAACAGTGCGTCGAGCACGGAGTTGACTGCTGCCTGGCTGGTGCCGGCCTTGCCTGCTACCTCTGCAACAAGTTCACTACGGTTCTTAGCCATTTATGTCCTCCTGGACGGTCACGATTTTTGGAGCCTGCACACGGCATGCGTACAAACCACTGTTCGAAAACTTACCAGCTTGGCGCCTCAGAGGTGGCAAATTCCGCGTGTTTTCGGCCTTTTTTGGGGAAAATCACTGGAATCGGGCGCCGATCGCCGTCAAATTGCGCCGAGAGCGGAAGCCCCCTCGTCGGTGCCGTTTCACCCAGTTCCGCCGCCGTCCCCGCCGGCGGACTTTCCGCCGCCAGGAAGCCAGCCCGGGCGCTGCCCGCTGGGCACCGGTCCCATGGTCCTGGCGGGCCGTGAGGGGGGCCTTGGCGGGGGCGACGCCGGCACCCGTCTTGGATGCCCTGCCGGCTGCCCGGGGGAGGTGGGGCGCTCGTGGGGGGCCCTGGGACCTGTGTTCTGGCAGGCCGTGACCCGGGTTCGGCTGGGCAGCTGGCCCTGGTCTTGTCCGGTCCGGKTTCCGCCCCGGGTCGGGGACCCCGGCCCGGCTCGGTCCTGGGAGGCCGGTTAAATGCGGGAGGACCCCCACCTGGTGGTGGGGGTCCTCGACCGTTAATGGTGTTCCGGCGGTGACCTACTCTCCCACACCCTCCCGGGTGCAGTACCATCGGCGCTGTGGGTCTTAGCTTCCGGGTTCGGGATGGGACCGGGCGTTTCCCCCACGCTATGACCGCCGTAACCCTTGCTCCGCCACGCACCCGCTGGGCGGGGGTGGGGAAATC
>NZ_JBFTZL010000247.1:0-4220 GCF_056406825.1 Arthrobacter sp. P1_A5
CCAGAGAACTGCACGGACCCGCGGCTCGCGGTGTACGCCCCAGCTTCCGCCCGGGCCTGCCGGGTGCCAAGGGCCAAAAGTCACCTCCGAGCCGGCGCCGGCCGCCGCCGGGGCCTCCCCGGCGCGCGCGTCCAGGCGGGGCCGCCCCGGTAGGATTTCTTGACGGGCCCGGCCKGGCCCGAGGCCGGCAGCCCGGCACCGCACAGCCCCGCACATCACAGCGCAGCCCAGTGGCAAGGACACACCATGAGCACCAAATCCGCAGGGCCCAAGCGTCCCGACCGCCCCTGGACCCGCCACTACAGCCCCGGGGTTCCCGCCAGCCTCAAGCTCCCGGAAGGGTCCCTCGTCGACCTGATGGACTCGTCCGTCCGGCGCTACGGGAAGAAGACCGCCCTGGAATTCTTTGGAGCGCGCACCAGCTACCGGGACCTCGGCACCGCCATCAACAAGGCGGCCGCGGGCCTGAGGAAGCTCGGCGTCCGGGCCGGTGACCGGGTGGCGCTGGTCCTGCCGAACTGCCCGCAACACATCATCGCGTTCCACGCGGCACTGCGCCTGGGCGCCGTGGTCGTCGAACACAACCCCTTATATACGGACCGCGAGCTGCGCCACCAGTTCGAGGACCATGGCGCCACCATCGCCATTGTCTGGGACAAGGCCGTGGACAAGGTCCGCCAACTGCCGGCYGACGTCGGGCTGCAGTGCATCGTCTCCGTTGAACTGATTCCGGCGATGCCCCTGCTGCAACGGGTCGCGCTGCGGCTCCCCGTGCCGGCGGCCCGCGCCGCCCGTGCCGCCTTGACCGCCGGCAAGCACTCGCCCCGGCCCGTGGCGCAGCCGGCGCACCGGAGGGTGCTGGCGTGGAAAGACCTCCTTGGCGCGGGCGACCTGAAGAAAAAGCATCCGCGCCCGGCCGCCGCAGACCTGGCTGTCATCCAATACACCAGCGGCACCACGGGCCGGCCCAAAGGCGCCATGCTGACCCATGCCAATCTGCAGGCCAATGCCGCGCAGGGCCGCGCCTGGGTGCCGGGACTCAAGGACGGCCGGGAAACCGTGTACGCGGTGCTGCCCATGTTCCACGCCTACGGCCTGACGCTCTGCATGACGTTCGCCCTGAGCATCGGCGCGAAACTGGTGCTGTTCCCTAAGTTCGACGTCGACCTGGTGCTGAAGGCGCACAGGAAGTCGCCTGCCACATTCCTGCCGGCGGTGCCGCCGATCTACGACCGCATCGCCGCCGCAGCCGCCGAGCGCGGTATCGCGCTGGACAGCATCCGCTTCTCCATCTCGGGGGCGATGAACCTGCCGACGGCGACGGTGGACGCGTGGGAGAAGGCGACCGGGGGCTACCTGATCGAGGGCTACGGGCTGACGGAAACCTCGCCCATCGCCCTGGGCAACCCCTTCGGTCCCAGCCGGAAACCGGGAACCGTAGGGGTCCCGTTTCCCCTGACGGACATTCGTGTGGTGGACCCGCGGAACGTCCTCCTGGACCGTGCCCCGGGAGAGGAGGGCGAGCTCCTGGTCCGCGGCCCGCAGGTCTTTGCCGGCTACTGGAACCGGCCGAAGGAGACCGAGGAGGCGCTGCTGGAGGGCGGCTGGTTCCGGACCGGTGACATCGTCTCGGTAGATAAGGATGATTTCGTGACCGTCCGGGACCGGATCAAGGAGCTGATCATCACGGGAGGCTTCAACGTCTCCCCCACGGAAGTTGAAGATGTCCTCTCCGGGTACCCCGGTGTGCGGGACGTGTGTGTGGTGGGACTGCCCCGCCCGGGCGGCGGCGAAGACGTGGTTGCCGCCGTCGTCCCGTCCGCGGGCCCCGGCCTGGACCCGGAGGGGCTGCTGGCGTTTGCCCGGGAGAACCTGGCCGCCTACAAGGTGCCGCGCCGCGTTGCCGTGGTGGATGAGCTGCCGCGTTCGCTGATCGGCAAGGTCCTCCGCCGCGAGATCCGCGACACACTCGTGGCCGGCCGGTAGCTTGCCCCGGCCGGGCAATTGCTTGCGGCGCTCCGATCAAGCTGATAGGCCTGACGGTAAGGTGCAGAGTGGCAGATCAGCACGCCGCCCCATCCGGGTGGTGGTTGCAGAAGGGAAGTTCACGTGACTCGCAACACTCCTCATATCGAGGAACCGTCCGAAAAGGATCTCGTCGTCGGGGACGGGCCGAAAAGCTGGGCCGCCGGCGTCCCGGGCGTATACCACTCCATGAAGCCGGCCATCGAACAGATGGGACTGAACCGGACCCGCAAGACCGTCATGGCGATGAACCAGAAGGACGGCTTCGACTGTCCGAGCTGCGCGTGGCCGGATCCCCACCACCGCAAGGCATTCGAGTTCTGCGAGAACGGGGCCAAAGCGGTGACCTGGGAAGCGACCCCGGTGGTGGTTCCCGCAACTTTCTGGGCCGAGAATGCCGTCAKCGACCTGCGAAGCCAGACCGAGTACTGGCTTGGCATGCAGGGCCGCCTGACCGAACCGGTGTACAAGGCCGCCGGCGAGGACCACTACAAGGCGGTCAGCTGGGACGAGGCGCTCCGGCTCGTGGCCGACAAGCTCAAGGGCCTGGACTCCCCCGACCAGGCGGCGTTCTACACGAGCGGCCGGACCTCGAACGAGGCTGCCTTCCTCTACCAGCTCATGGTCCGCGGCTACGGCACCAACAACCTGCCGGACTGCTCCAATATGTGCCATGAATCCTCCGGCTGGGCCATGGGCCAGACCATCGGCATCGGCAAGGCGACGGTCAGCTTCGACGACTACGCCAAAGCCGACCTGATCATCATCATGGGCCAGAACCCCGGCACCAACCACCCCCGGATGATGACCGAACTTGAGGCGTGCAAGCGCAACGGCGGCGAGATCGTGGCCGTCAACCCGCTCCCCGAAGCAGGCCTGCGCCGGTACAAGAACCCGCAGCAGGTCAACGGGATCGTCGGTCACGGCGTCCAGATCGCAGACCAGTTCCTCCAGATCCGGATCGGCGGCGACATGGCGCTGCTGCAGGCCGTGTCCAAGCGCGTGCTCGACGCCGAGGCCAAGAACCCCGGGACAGTCCTGGACCACGCCTTCCTGGCGGAACACTGCGAGGGGCTCGAGGAGCTCAAGGAACACCTCGCCGGGCTGGATGAAGGCACAGTTCTTGAGGCCACGGGCCTGCACAGCGAGGACATCGATGAGCTGGCCGCCCGCTATCTCAAGGCCGAGAAAGTCATCATCACCTGGGCCATGGGCATCACCCAGCAGAAGAAGGGTGTTGCCACCATCAAGGAGATCATCAACCTCCTGCTGCTGCGCGGCAATATCGGCAAGCCGGGCGCCGGCGCCTCCCCCATCCGCGGGCACAGCAATGTGCAGGGCGACCGGACCATGGGCATCTGGGAGCAGATGCCGCAGTCCTTCATGGAGGCCCTCGGCGAGGAGTTCGACTTCGAGCCGCCCCGCGAACACGGCGCGGACGCCGTCGAGACCATCAACAAGATGCGCGCGGGCGAGATCAAGGTATTCGTCGCCCTGGGCGGCAACCTGGTGGGTGCCATCTCGGACACGAACGCCGCCGAGGCTGCGATGCAAAACACGGAGATGACGGTGCAGATCTCGACCAAGCTGAACCGCTCGCACACTGTGACGGGCCGCGAGGCCCTGATTCTCCCCACGATGGGCCGGACCGAGATCGATATCCAGGAATCCGGTCCCCAGTTCGTGTCGGTGGAGGACACCGTCTGCGCCGTGCACCCGTCCTGGGGCAGCGTCGAGCCGGTGTCTCACCACCTGCTCTCGGAGCCGGCCATCGTGAGCCGGCTGGGCAAACTCCTGGTGGGCGACAAGATCAAGGCCGACTGGGACGGCTATGAGAAGAACTACGACCTCATCCGGGACCACATTTCGCGCGTGGTGGGCGGCTGCACGGACTACAACCAGCGGATCCGGCAGGAAGGCGGGTTTATCCTCGCCCACGGTCCCCGCGACTCCCGCACCTTCCCCACGCCCACCGGCAAGGCCGTGCTGACAGTCAATGATCTTGAACTTGTCGAACGGCCGGAGGGAACCCTGATCCTGCAGAGCATGCGCTCCCACGACCAGTTCAACACCACCATCTACTCGCACAACGACCGCTACCGTGGCATCAAGAAGGGCCGCCATGTGGTGTTCGTGAACCCTGACGACATCGCCGAACTCGGCCTTGCGGACGGGCAGTACGTGGACGTCCACGG